>JAGGWA010000144.1 GCA_021157745.1 Thermoplasmata archaeon | reverse complement strand
GCTGGAACAAGAGAAATAGCATGGGAAATTGGAAAAAGACTCAGCGAGGATTCAATACTTTACTGGGCATGGCGGAACAGGCTGCCAGTCTACATTCCAGCCATAACGGATGGCGCCGTCGGCTGGCAGATATGGATGCATTCTCAGGAGAAAAAGATTGGCATCAATATTTTAAAAGATGAGAAGGAGCTGGCAGATATTTTTTTCAATGAGGATAAAATAGGAGGCTTGATCATAGGCGGCGGCGTTTCAAAGCATCACCTCATATGGTGGGCTCAGTTTCATGGTGGACTGGATAAGGCAGTTTATATAACAACAGCCCCTGAATATGACGGCTCACTATCAGGAGCTCGTTTGAGGGAAGCAATCTCATGGGGCAAGGTTAAGACGGGAGCAAAGCATGTTACAGTGGAGGGAGATGCAACCGTATTGCTTCCTATAATGGCAGCATCAATAATTCAAAGGCTCTCTATTCGATGATTGTTCGAGACCATTTATAAAAGATTTTCGTTTAACATTGTATGAGATGGCTTCCTTTGGCTATAGCTTTATTGCTATTCATTCCATTTGCTTCAGCTTTTGAAATAGGGGGTTTCGAAATAAAAGATGGTAATCTGATTGGAAAATACCATCCATCTGGTCTGGAGGGCTGCACCATATCATGCTACACAAACAAGCATGTTCTTGATATCGTTTACAAAAAAGATTCCATTGATTTAAAATTTGACTTAATCGATGACCCATTGCTTGAGAAGCTTGTCAATGCAAATCCAGTGCTCAAAGATGCGATTGAAAAGGATATTGTGAATAGAACGATAAGGGTAAAAGGTCCAAAACTTTCCATCGAATATCCTCCAAATGGTTGCAAAGTTGAGCTACACGATACACCAACAAGATTTCTCAAAATAGAAACAAACAAAATAGTTATTCAAACAAATGGAGAATACAAAATAGAGAGGATTGGGCAGAGAGAAAATGAGGTAAAAATAGAAAAAAATGGTTTCACATCGTTTTTGCTTAGCAACAACCCTGTACTGATTGAAGAAAACAACATAACTTTGTATGGAAACATGGTTTTTGCGAGTTTTTCGCTGGAAGAACCAATGAAAGCTGAGCAGGAGAAAATAGAAAAAGCATTTTTAGATAAAAATATCGGTGGAGAGGTTTACATATATGGGAAACAAACTGACAATATCTCCTTCTTTGGCAATGTTTCTATAAATGTTGATAAATCCATGCTCGAAAAAGGAAAGGTGGTTTTGAGAGTTAGAGGAGACGACAAAGAACACGGGAAAGTGATAAAGGTTGGTATAGCAAAAATGCATGGGAAAATAGTTGTCAGGTATGATGGAAGGGTTATAGAGGAGGCTGATGGCATTGAAGACATTTTGAATCCCAACGATGATGGCTCAAATCCAGAGTATCTTGTGCTTTCATCAAACAAAGATGGAACTTTCATGCTGGTAAGCATCCCTCATTTCAGTGAGCACAAAATAAGTATTGAATTCATTGTTGAAAATCCCGTGGCGAGACTTGTAGCCATATCTTTCGGGCTACTCATCGTTGCCATAGCTGCATTTTACATTTTCAAGCCATAATTTTAAATAAATTTTGAAAATTATTCCAAACCTTTTTATGCAGGAATCTATATACTCGTATGCAAGAACTTGCTTCTCTAAGCTCCAAAGAGCTCAAACAGGAGCTCGGGAAGGCGGAGGAAAAATACCAGCAGCTCATACAGAAAAGAGATGAGCTAAATCAAATGGCAAAACTTTTGAGAGAAGAAAGAGACATGCTCAATCAGGAGAAGAGAAAACTTATAGAAGAGATGCATGAGGTAAAGAGAAAAAGAGATGAGCTTGTCAAGAAAATGAGAGAACATAAGAAGCTGAGAACAGAATATCAGCAACAGGCAAGAGAGCTTATTGCCAAAAAAAGAGAGCAAAGAAAGAAAATGAAATTGAGTAATGCCTATTTAAGGGCAGAAGAACTGAAACTGGAAATAAGAAGGCTTGAATATGAACAGGAGACTGTTCCCATGTCTCCAAAAGAAGAAGAAAGGCTTATAAAAGAAATAAAGGAAAAGAAAAAGGAATATGAGAAGTTGAAGAAGGAAGCGGAAAAGCAGAAGAATGTTGAGGTTGATCTGCAAAACTTGGATGAAGCAATAAGTAAGCTCTTTGCCATGGCAGATGAGCAACATCAGATGGTTGTGAAATATTATCAGGAAAGTCAGGAATATCATAATAGATTCTTGAAGCTCGTTGAGGAAATAACAAAATTGATAAATGAGGCGAATGCAAAGCATAAGGAATATCTTGAAGTTAAAAAGAAAGCGGATGAGTATCATAAGAAAGCTGTTGAAATGAGGAGCAAAATAATAGCAATAAAGAAGGAGAGGAGAAACAGATATGAGAAGGCAATGAAAACACTGGAGGAATATAATATAAAAGCTAGGAGAGTAATGGATCCTGAAGAACTTGAAAAATTTGTGGAGCAAAACATAGAAAGGTTGAAGAAGGAAGGAAAAATATCCATCGGATTATAATGGCGAAAGCTATAGTAGGGCTTCAATGGGGAGATGAAGGCAAGGGTAAAATAACAGATTTTTTTGCAGATAAAGCAGATGTGGTTGTCCGTTATCAAGGGGGCAACAACGCTGGTCATACAGTCGTTGTTGAAGGCAAAAAATTTAAATTCCATCTGCTGCCATCTGGTGGGCTTCGCGGAAAGAAACTTGTTATAGGAAATGGAGTTGTTGTTAATCCCTCTGTGCTTATAGAGGAAATAGAAATGCTCTCTGGTTATAGAACCGTTGATTTAATGGTGAGTGATAGAGCCAATGTGATAATGCCATATCATATTGTAATGGATGGTATAGATGAAGAAAGGCTGGGGAAGAAAAAAATAGGAACGACGAAGCGGGGCATAGGACCATGTTATGCTGATAAGATAGCCAGGCTTGGCATAAGGATGGGTGAGCTTGTTGATGAGAAATTGTTAAAGGAAAGACTCGAAGTCATATTTTCGATGAAAGAGAAAATTTTCGCTGCCTACGGATTGAGATTTGACATGGAAGAGATATTTGAAGAATATGCTTCATATGGTGAAAAGCTGAGGCAATATGTTGATGACACCATATATTACCTTAACTCAATAATAGATGAAAAGGAGATTTTATTTGAAGGAGCTCAGGGATTTTTACTCGATATCGAATACGGCACATATCCTTATGTCACATCTTCAAACCCTGTGGCTGGAGGAATATCAACAGGAGCTGGAGTTAGTTTGAGAAAAGTTGAGCATATTATTGGTGTGCTAAAGGCATATACAACAAGAGTAGGTGCAGGCCCAATGCCGACAGAGGAAAAAGGAAAGATAGGCGAACATCTCGCGGAAAAAGGAGGAGAATATGGTACAACGACAGGAAGGAGGAGGAGATGCGGCTGGCTTGATCTGGTTGCTGCAAAATATGCAACGATTGTGAATGGAATAGATGCAGTCGCCATTACAAAGCTCGATGTTTTAGATGGACTTGATAAAGTTAAGGTATGCATAGGGTATGAATATGATGGCAAAACATTCGATAGGTTTCCATTCAGCATAAGAATTTTGCAGGATGTTAAACCAATCTATGAAGAATTTGATGGATGGGATGGTGCAAGAGGAAAAAGAAGATATGGGGATTTGCCAGTAAAAGCAAGGAAATATCTCGACTTCATCTCTGAATGGCTTGATGTTCCCATAGAGATTATCTCAACGGGGGCATCGCGAGAAGACACAATTACAATCCAAGCTGATTAGCCACGCCTTTCATAGCTTCTAGGGCAATTTCGAAGAATTGCTCAATATTAAATCCAATTTTTTCACAATACATTATCTTACCTCTATCCACTCTCCTTGCAAAAGATTTATCCTTGAATTTATTTTTCAATGTTTTCACTGTAACACTCTTCAATTTTTTATCTGGCATTACGAGGGCAGAGGCAACTATAAGCCCAGAGATAGCATCGCTGGCAATCAAAGCATAGTCGAGCTTTGTTTTTGCCTCAACGCCAGTCATTTCATTATGGGCCATTATTGCATGCAAAGCATCCTCTGGAAGCAATCCTTGAAGCATCTCCGCCGATTTTATACCATGCTCCCTCATATCAACATGCTCGTAGTCAATGTCATGAAGCAATCCAACATAATACCATGTTTCTTCATCTTCGCCAAGCATGGAGGCGAGTTTTTTCATTATCGCCGCCACCGCCACCATGTGCTTGCGCAAATTTTCATTTTTTACGTCATTCAAAAATTGCAATGCTTTTTCCTCATCCATGATGAGAATAATTTTCTATTATATTATTCTCTCCATTTAACCACATTCAAGTCTCCATCATACCCATCATATATCTGTGGATCTGGCTTCATCTCTGGAGGATATTTCTTAGTAAATTCATCTATCCACTTGCAGTAAAACTCGAAACCTTCCTCTGCAGATATCCACCCATCGTTGTTTCCTTTGTATTCAGAACTCGTATCAGGGTCAGACCTTGCAAATGCTCCATCCTTTGCTCCAAATACTGGATCCTTTGGAGGGAAATGAAGTCTATTATGGCATGCCCCTGTCTGGTCAGCGAGGAAGTAGTGTAGCCAGCTTCCATAGTACTTCCAGTTGAGTTTCACCCCTCTGTCTAGTCTATCAGCAGCACATGCTGCAAGTATGACTCTCTTGGGTTGAGCAAGATCGTATATTGCTCCTCCTGCATGGCATGTCTCTGCCAGCAAAAGCATTCCCTTGCATGCAAAATCATCGAGCCATGATTTGAGTTTTTTCCCTGTTAGTGCTCCATTTAGATATATGGTATACACACCATTATTGAAAGAGCCATGTGCACTCCATGAAACTAGGCATATATCATCCATATCCTCTGCTTTCTTCATCTGCTCTATCGCATTCTCAACATTCTTTAGGTTTGATTCATCTGGATATATGGTCCATATATGGCTTGGATCCCATCCTCTCTGCACGAGCACATCCCTCGTGATCCTTACATCAATGCTACCTACCTCTCCATGTTCTCCTAAGTTTGGTCCTCCTATAATAACAGCCCATCTCTCCTCAACGCCATCTGGTTCATCTCCTGTTGGCTCTCCATATGTTATGAATGCAAAATCCTTACTCGAATCTTCCTTCCATCCTCTTTCAAGATAGTAGAATGAGCCATTTGGATATGGATTTCCAGTTGCATAGTACCACTTGTAATAATTTCTTTCATTCCCTCCACTCTGCCAGAGAACTATAGAGTAATGTTTATTCCAACTGGACAGTATTATTCCTATATCGATGCTCAGCCATGCTCCATATTTTGATATTTTTGAAGGCTCGACCACGATTTCCTTTAGATGTCTTCCATTCATTGGCGTTCCCTCGTATATCTCTATATACAAATCTCCGAGCAAATTACTGAAAAGATTTGGGAATAAAAGGCTCAATATCTGATAGAATGGAATATCATCATATGCTATTCCTTTTCTTGCAACATATATTTTTATTTTCGTTAAATTCAGCATGGTTGGAATGAAAGTTTGAGCATATTCATGGCCTCTGTATACCTTAACAAAATCCTCTATTTTATCCTGTTTTTGATCTTCTTGTTCTGGCATTGCTATTACTCTAATCAAACTCTCATCCGTTTCATTTCCATTTTTCACCTGCAGTTTTGCATATCCGTTGTATGGCTTTTCATAAACATGCCGTATTTCTTTTTCATTAATCCAAGGTGTATCATATATGCCATTGTTATCAAAATCCCATCTGTGCAACCAATTTCCATATGCTTCAAATGTCGCCTTCATTCCTCTCGTTACTACATTTGCGATTGCAATTGCATGGCCATTTTCATTTTCACAATCATTGCTTCCAACAAAAACACAATCATCTTTCCCAATATATGCATATTCAACATTGCTTCTGTATTTTTCTTTTCCTACTGCTTCCACCCGTATCTTATACATTCCATTTCTTTCATAAGAATGCTCAGCAACAGCATTTTTATTGGCATATATTGTAGTTATACTTCCATCTCCCCAGTGAAATATGAATTTGCTTGTCGTTGCATTCACCATTCTTGCATATGCTTTTACAATTTTTCCATGCTTTTCAATTGCTATAACCACTTTATAATCATGATTTTCATTCAATTGCAATTGTGTTTCTTTCTTCTGTATATTCATTCCAACAATAGATGGCAATAAAAGAATTGCAATGGCAATAACAACGATTCCTTTCATTTTTATCGCCATATTATGAATGAAAAATTGGATAAAAATTTGTTGATTTGATAGAGAAGCCATGCAATGATTATGATTCCTTCTTCAATTTTCTCACTATCTCATCTATGTCAATTCCAGCAAGTTTGCTGAGTTCATCATGAAGCTTTAACAACTTTAAGGCGGCTTCCTTTCCTATCTTCTTCTCCCATGCTATGGCAAGCTCTTTTACACTTCTATATCCATTTCCAGTAAGGTTGTCAGCATGGGCAACTATTTTTTCTTCTATGGTTCTCGGGCTATAATCCTTTGGAGGCAATCCAAGTTTTTTTGCCTCCTCCTCATCTATACCTGCGCCTCCATGATGCTCTATTATGTCTATTATTTTCTTTGGCAATCCATAATGGCGGGCTATTTTTACTCCTTCGATGATATGCATTATGTCATGGGTTTTTGCTCTTCCAATATCATGCAGCATGGCTCCTGCCTCAACCGCTTCAACATCAACCTTGCCTCCGTTTTTTTCTATTGCCTTTGCTATTTCCATCGCAAGCCTCGCAACACGAATGCAATGTTTTATGACAGCCTCGCTGCACCCAGCCTGGCGAAGCATTTTGATGTAGTTATACTTTATTTTTTTGCCGTGCCTGCATGGAACAATTTCCATTATTCCATCGAATTTTTTATCGAGCCATGCTCCATTGTTTAAAAAATGCAGGAAAATTGCAAGAGCTGCCACTTCGCTATGCGGCTGGTTTCCTATGGCGACATTATAATCTGCAATGCGATAAAAATCTCCTGGAACTTTTTCAGAGCCAACGATAATGAGCAATTTATTATTTTTCCTTATCTCTTCTATCACCCCATCCACTCTCTCTCCATACATTGTTAGATGAACTATTTTTCCATCCCATTTTTCAAAATATTTCTTCCATGGAATGCCGCTCTCTATAAAAAAATCCCCTCCAAATCTTTCATTAACCTTTTTGACACTTTCCTCAATATTTTCATCCTTTGTATCGATAACAATCCCATCTGCACCAAAAGCCCTCGCAACCAGGGCAACATGCGTTGTTATCCTTTTATCTCTCGCAATTCTGTGCCCATAGCGATAAACTACAACTTCCATTCTTCCTTTTCCTCCTCAGGAAGCAGGAGCAGGTAGGTGGAGGCGGCAGCAAGAAAGAAAGTTGCGAGAGGATGTATGGTGTTAAACAAGCTTCCTTCTTTGAGAGAGATGAGTATAATTATTATGGCAAGCATGCTGAGTAATCCAGCAAGAAAACCAGCGAGATTGGAGGAAATCTTTGGGAGAGGAGGCAAAACAGCGAATGCAATAAGAATGAATAGCACAACCATTGCTCCCAAGAGAGATGTTGCAACAGAATATATGAATATGCTGTTAAACAAATTCTTTCCATACAATGTGAAAAACCATATATAGAATGCTAAGCCCATCCATCCCAGGCCGGAGAGAAACGCCAGCAATCCCTTATGCAACTTCATGAATTTGAAAAAGCATACCCTTAATAAAATTTGTTTAATTTTTTAATCAGATTTGGCCAATTCCAAATAAGCCAGCAATTCCTTTTTCAAGATAATAAGGGCAATCTATTTCCTCCCATGGATCAAATTTCTTTCCATATCTCTCACTCCTTGGCTCTATACATGTTATACCATTGTAATTGAGGCAGAATGCGCATCTAACCATAAAAATAAACATTTATAACATTAAAAATCTTGGCTGGTCAAAGAATTTTATATCTTCCTCCATCAGATTCGGCGTTGCCGAATTGTAAAAATTTGGTTCCTGAACATGTAAGATAAATATGAAGAATGCATTACATTTATGGAATGGAAGGATGAGGCAAAGAAAAGGGCTGCATACGAAGCAACGAAACATATTAAAGATGGAATGGTTGTTGGTCTTGGAACAGGCTCAACAGCAAAATATGCGATTGAAAGAATTGGCATGCTTGTTTCAGAAGGCTATGATATTGTAGGCATACCTACTTCGAAGAAAACAGAGGAGATAGCAAGGCAGCATGGAATAAAAATCGGAGATATAAATGAATACGATATCATAGATGTAACCATAGATGGGGCTGATCAAATAGATAAAAATCTAAATTTAATAAAGGGAGGGGGCGGCGCGCTGCTGCGTGAAAAAATTGTGGCGAGCTGCAGCAAACTCGAAATCATCGTTGCCGATGAAAGCAAGCTCGTTGATAAATTTTCTTTTCCTTTGCCTGTTGAGGTTGTTAAATTTGGATGGCGCCGCACGGAAGAAAAGCTTAAAGAGCTAGGATTGAGACCAAAGCGAAGGGATTTCGTGACAGACAATGGAAATTACATTCTCGACTGTGATTACGATAGGCTTGAATATGAAATGGAGGCGAAAATAAACACGCTTCCAGGCGTCGTCGAAAATGGGCTTTTCATAAATATGGCGAGCTTTGCAATCATTGGCTATAGAGATGGCAGCACAAAGATAATGGAGGCGAGAAAATGATGGCATTGCTTGTTGCTTTTATTCTTCTATCCACACCATTTTCTGGCATCGATATTGGCATATGTCATCTCCAGAATGAACATGACTTTGAAGTTGCCTCCAACATGCATTTTTCATGGCATCGCAGCAGCGTTGCTTGGGCGAGTATAGAGATAAGGATGTGGGGCTACGATTACTACTGGAAGGAAGCAGATGAACTGGTGAATCGAAGCATGAAATATGGAATAAAGATATTGTGGCCTCTCGCCTTCACTCCATGGTGGTGTAGCTCTAAACCAAATGCAAGCATATATGATGAAGATTACTATACATACCCTCCAAAAGACATGAATGCATGGTATGATTTTGTCAAAACCATAGCAACCCGTTATAAAGGAAAAATAACAGCTTGGGAAATATGGAATGAGGAAGACCTGAGCTATTTCTGGAAAGGAAGTGTTGAGCAATATGTTGAGTTAATAAAATATGCGTATAAGGCTTTAAAGGAAGTGGATGAAAATAACACCGTAGTTATGGGAGGACTTGCTCTCGCAGATCCTGGCGAAGGAGAATACAATCCACATTTCCTCGAAGAATTTCTGTCTTTGGGAGGAGGAAAGTATGTCGATGCATATGCATTCCATGTTTATGGAAATACTCTCCAACAAAGATATGAATATATGAAAAACACGCTGCAAAAATTCAATGAAAGCAAGCCTTTATGGATAACAGAATTCGGGGCATCCACATGCAGCCATTGTTATAGCGAGGCACAGCAGGCGTTGATAATAATGCATGATATAATGCAATTTCAAAAGCTTGGAATAGAAAAAGCCATGATTTATGAGTTAAAAGACAATCCTAGCGATGATGAATGGGACAGCCATCTCGGAATATTCCATGCAGATTACTCTCCAAAGCCTGTTGTATTTTTCCTTTTCTTTTATTTATTGTT
>JAGGWA010000039.1 GCA_021157745.1 Thermoplasmata archaeon | reverse complement strand
TGCTCTATGTGTTGCTCAACATTCCATTCCTTTACCTTTTCCCATCCCCCAGTATTCCCGAATTCTCTACTCATCTGCTCAACTCTTCCATTTGTTTCTGTTATAAGATAGTATAACGAAACCCTGGGAATTTTTGAATATATCCTTGCTCCTTCGCTATTAACATAATATTTTTCCATGATCTTATCATCATAGAAAAAACTCTTTTGGCTTTTTGAAATTGCATCAAGCTCCTTTATATATTCTATTTTTTCATCTATCGTTGCCTCTTTTCCTTTAACAACGTCTTTCCCTTCCCCCATTTTTTCATTTCCAAATTTAACGATATGCTTTATCCTCACCTTATTCTTCATTGCATTTTCTATCGCTTCCCTCACACTCTTCTTGCTTAAAACATTTGAAAAGGAGAAGCCAACAACACCATCTTTTATTATTCTTATTGAAAATCCATGGCGATGGAAGCTTTCTACTCCTTTTAACTCGCCAACAAAACTTATCTCGTTTCCTTTTATTTCCTCAATCCTTATTTCAGTATAATCTGCTTTCGATATCTTCAAGGCATACTCTGCAATATCTTCATCGAGCATAATGGTAAATGCAAGAAAGTAATTTAATTTTCTATATGGCTATTATTCTTGTTTTTGCTGTAGCAACATTCAATGAGTAATCATAGGCTTTTACCTCAATTTCATGCATTCCAATTCCCCTATATGAGCATTCATATGGCATCGAGCTATCGTTGCATAGTGGCTGGTTATCAACATAGAAAGCAACGCTCTTTATTCCAGATTCATTGTCATAAGCGTTTGCTTCTATTGTTATCCTTCCAATGACTACATTTACAAAAGACGGTAGAACTTTTATATTGAATATGTAGATTCCTCTGTAGGGTTTTTGTATGGTTACATGAGGTGGCACCCCATCCGAAATGACCGCATATGTATAGTTGATGTCTTCGTATCCCAAACCATCGATTACGACAAGCTTTACTTCGTACAAACCAGCTTTTTCATATACATGCTTTGGATTCTGCTCTATGGCAACGTCTCCATCTCCAAAATGCCATTCATAGGTGTAAGGCTTTGTTCCTCCATAAGCAGAGCCATGAAATTGTATTTCTTCTCCTTCCTTTCCTTTATATGGTCCATGAGCATTGGCTATAGGTCCATAATAATATATTGTTATTGAATCACTCCCTGTTCCGCCGGAATAAGCCTTTACCGTAACATCAATTTTATTCCATCCATAATGAAGAGTTATGTTAATTGAAAATTCATATGTTGTCACTCCATTCAAATCAATCGTTTCAGCATAACTTCCATTTTCCCATTCCCATCTCCATGTAAATTTTTCAAGCGTATCATGACAGCAGGCGTGGGCGACGCCGGCAATTGTAACATTCCTTGTATAAAAAACAGTGTTGTTTTCTGGCTCTCTTATTTCAACATCAACACCCATTGAAGCATTACTCATATAGATGGACAGAAGCATAAAAGCAACTATCATTGCAGCATACCTTCTCATGCAATTTCATAAAAATCTTTTTTAAAAAATTTATGTGGGATGTGAAAAAAGGTGGCACAACCCTCTCGAGGCGATGATAAGAATTATATAACGATTATAGTTATTATCCCATGATATGGGGGGTAATTGTATTTGTGGTATTTTTGATTTTGATTATAATAGCTGCATCGATAAAAATTGTTCGTGAATACGAGCGTGGAGTCATATTTAGACTTGGTCGCCTTGTTGGGGCTAAGGGGCCGGGTTTGTTTTTCATAATACCCATATTTGATAAAATGGTGAAGATCGATTTGAGAGAGCATGTTCTGGATGTTCCGGTGCAGGAAGCAATAACAAGTGACAATGTTCCCGTTAAAGTGAATGCCGTCGTTTACTTCCGTGTTATGAATCCGGAGGATGCTGTTGTAAGAATACAAAATTACATGATTGGAACAAGCCAGATGGCTCAGACTACGCTAAGAAGCATAATAGGGCAGGTCGAGCTTGATGAATTGCTGAAAGAGCGTGATAAAATAAATCAACGCCTCCAGAGCATACTTGATGAAGCAACCGATGCTTGGGGAGTAAAAGTTACAGCAGTCGAAATAAAAGATGTTCAAATACCAGAGGGAATGCAGCGAGCCATGGCGAAGGCGGCAGAGGCGGAAAGAGAGAGGCGCAGCAGGATAATAGCAGCGGAAGGCGAGCTGCAGGCAGCCGAAAAATTAACGCATGCCGCGGAGATCATAGGAAGCCAGCCAGCTGCATTGCAGATAAGAACGCTTCAAGCTCTAACAGATATTGCAAGCGAGGGAAGAACAATCATATTTTTCCCATTCCCAATGGAAATGCTAAAGGCTTTCTTGAGGGAGGAGAAAAAATAGGCAACCAATTTATTTAAATAATTGATAATATTTACAGTCGATGGCTGACCGAAGAAAAAAGAAGGTAACGAAGGAATGGTATTCATTGATAGCTCCTGCCATGTTCGGCAAGGTTAAGCTTGCTGAGACACCAGCAGATGATCCTGCAAAGGTTCTTGGAAGAACGGTGGAAATATCTTTGCAGGAGTTAACAAATGATATTGCGAAAGCCCACATAAAATTGAAATTTAAAGTTGTTGATGTTAGTGGGCTTGAAGCCCATACCGCATTTATAGGGCATTCAACAACAAGCGACTATGTAAAAAGAATGGCAAGAAAGCATAAATCAAAGATTGATGGAGTGTTTGATATTCAAACAAAAGATGG
>JAGGWA010000033.1 GCA_021157745.1 Thermoplasmata archaeon | reverse complement strand
GTCTGGATCTTCCAAATATTCTTTTATTAAGTCTTTCATGTTTTCTTTAACTTCTTCCTCTGTAGCTCCTTGAGTAGCAATATCAAGGGCAGGGCAACTCGCTACATACCATTTGCCTTCCCTGCTTATTATTATTGGCAAAGAAATAACATCCATATTTTTATAAAAATGGTATAATAAATACTTTTGCATAGGTTATAATACCTCTTCTTTTCTTCCGCTACATCGCAGCCTGCTCCAAATTAAATCTTTGCAAAACTCACGACTTTGTCGCCTTCATTAAGCCTTATCAATCTTACGCCCATGGTATTGCGACCTTGCCTTCTTATATCGATGGCTTTTATCCTTATCATCATTCCTTTTTTTGTGGAAAGCATTATTTCATCTTTCTCATCGACAGCCATTACTCCAACAACCTTTCCATTCCTCTCATTGACCTTTATCGTTTTAACACCCTTTGCCCCTCTCTTCGTAACTCTATACTCGCTTATTGGCGTTCTTTTTCCATATCCATTCTCCGTAATTGTAAGAATATCTATGTTGCCATAAGCAATTTCCATCGACGCTACCATGCGGCGCATTCCAATAACGCCTCTCGCCGCCCTGCCCATTGGCCTTATCTCTTTTTCATCAAACATGCATGCATAGCCATCATAGGAGGCAAGTATTATCTTTCCTCCTCCTTTTGATATCTTTGCAGCCACAAGTCTATCATCTTTGCCAATATTTATTGCTTTTATTCCATTTGCCCTTATCTTTGAAAATAGCCTGAGCCTGCTTTTCTTTACTATTCCTTTTTCTGTTGCAAATATAACATTGCCTTCGAAATTACTTACAGGGATTAATTCAACTATGTTGCCGGAAGGAAGGAAATTTATGATCGCTCTTCCCTTACTCTGCCTGCTTCCATAAGGAATCTCATAAGCTTTTTTTGAATAAACTTTTCCATCTGATGAGAAGAAAAGAATCGTATCGTGTGTGGATGCTTTTATTATTTTATATATTGTATCTTCATCCTTCATTTTCATTGCCATTAGCCCTTTCCCGCCTCGTCTTTGACTTCTATATTCATCCAGAGAAAGCCTTTTTATGTAGCCACCGTTCGTCAAAATTATTACCACATCTTCCTCCTGTATTAAATCTTCGATGTCCATTTCTACCTTCGCTTCCCTTATCTCTGTTCTTCTTTCATCTCCATATGTTTCCTTCAGATAAATTAGCTCTTCCTTTATTATCCTGTTTATTTCCTCCGTGCTTGCAAGTATTTTCTCAAGCCTCTCTATTTCCTTAATCTTTTCTTTCCTCTCATTTTCCAGTGCCTCTCTCTCCATACTCGTTAAGGTGTGAAGTCGCATGGAAAGTATTTCTTTTGCCTGTTCTTCAGAAAAATTGAATCTCTGCATTAGCTTTTCTCTCGCTTCCTTTGCATCTTTGGATTTCCTGATTAATGAAACAACTTCATCAATGTTTTCTAAAGCTACTATAAATCCATCGAGGATATGCTTCCTTTCCTTTGCTTTCTTCAAATCATACTCACTCCTCTTTCTTATAATGATTCTCCTGTGCTTTATGTATTCATTTATTAGCTCTTTTAATGTAAGCAGTTTTGGCTCTCCATCTACGAGAGCAATATTAAGAATTCCAAAGGTTGTTTCAAGTTGCGTATGCTTGAACAATTGATTTTGAACAATTTCTGGAACAGCATCCTTTTTTAATTTTATGAAAATTCTTATTCCTTTTCTGTCTGACTCGTCCCTCAAATCTGCTATTCCTTTTATAACATCCTTTCTTACAAGCTCTGCAATATGCTTTATTACTTCCGCCTTATTAACCATATAAGGCAATTCTGTTACAACGATATCATTTCCTTCAAAATGAGTTTTAGCCCTAACTTTTATCAAACCCCGTCCAGTTTCATAAGCCCTGTATATGTCATTTCTTCCATATATTATCCCGCCAGTTGGAAAATCAGGTCCTTTGATATATCTCATGAGTTCTTTTGTTGTTATATCAGGATTATCTATGGTTGCTATTATTGCATCCACAACCTCGTTTAAGTTATGGGGAGCCATATTCGTTGACATTCCAACAGCTATGCCAGTGGAGCCATTTACAAGCAAATTTGGCAGTAATGCTGGGAGAAAAACGGGTTCTTTTAGCGTGCCATCGAAGTTATCACGCCATTCAACGGTATCTTTATCAATATCTTTAAGCAATTCCTGACTTATTTTGCTTAGCCTCGCCTCCGTATAGCGCATCGCCGCCGGGCTGTCGCCATCTATACTTCCAAAATTTCCCTGGCCATCGATAAGGCAGTAACGCATTGAAAATGGTTGAGCCATTCTTACTAAAGCATCGTAGACAGCGGCATCGCCATGAGGATGGTATTTTCCTAAAACCTCACCAACCACTCTGGCAGACTTACGATGTGGCTTGTTGTAATGCAACCCCATCTCATTCATTGCATATAAAATTCTGCGGTGCACAGGCTTGAGCCCGTCTCTCACATCTGGCAATGCCCTTCCAACAATAACACTCATTGAATAATCGAGGTAGGAAGATTTCATTTCTTCTTCAATGGGCCTTACAATAATCCTATCAGATATCAAGGTTCTTTACCTCCTTTGCATGCTCTTGAATGAATTTTCTACGCTCCTCAACATTTTTCCCCATAAGGATGGTGAAAAGCTCATCAGCTTCTATCGCATCTTCTATCTCAACTCTCTTCAATATTCTTTTCTCAGGATTCATCGTCGTCTCCCAAAGCTGTTCTGGATTCATCTCTCCCAAGCCTTTATAGCGCTGTATCGTTGCTCCATCGCCAGCTATGCGGCGCATTTCCTCCTCACTGTATGCATAGTATTCCTTTTTGCCCTTCTTTATTCTGTATAATGGTGGCTGAGCTATGTAAATGTAGCCATTTTCTATGAGAGGACGCATGTAGCGGAAGAAGAAAGTTAGTAATAAAGTTCGAATATGAGCTCCATCGACGTCGGCATCGGTCATTATTATTATTTTGTGGTAGTTTGCTTTCCTTATGTCGAATTCATCTCCTATGCCTGTTCCAATAGATGAAATTATAGCCTTTATTTCATTGTTCTCGAGCAGCTTATCGAAACTTGCTTTTTCAACATTTAATATTTTTCCTTTTATTGGCAATATTGCCTGGTATTTTCTATTCCTCCCTTGCTTTGCGCTTCCCCCAGCAGAGTCACCTTCTACAATGAACAACTCGCATTTTTCTGGTTCATTTGAAGTGCAATCTGCAAGCTTTCCTGGCAATGAAAGAGAATCGATATAGCTTTTCTTTCTAATGAGCTCTCTTGCCTTTCTCGCTGCCTCCCTTGCTTTTGCAGCCTGCAACGCCTTTTCTATTATTTTCCTTGCCACATTGGGATTTTCTTCAAGGTATTCGGATAGGCTATCATAAACAATATTTTCGACTATTCCCTTAACTTCTGAATTCCCAAGCTTTGTTTTTGTCTGTCCTTCAAATTGAGGATTCGGAACTTTGCATGATATAATGGCTGTAAGGCCTTCTCTTACATCCTCGCCACTTAAATTTTCCTCTCCCTTGAATATATTTTTCCTTCCATATTCATTTAAAGCTCTTGTCAAAGCTGATTTGAAACCAGATAAATGTGTTCCGCCTTCCCTTGTATTTATATTGTTGACGAAAGTATAGACATTTTCAACATATCCATCCGTATATTGCATCGCCACCTCTACTTTTACGCCATCTCGTTCTCCTTCAAAATATATTACATCATGCAGCGGTGTTTTGTTTCTGTTTATGTAAGCAACGAACTCGGCGATGCCGCCATCATATTTAAAAACATCTTCCTTTCCGAGCCTCTTATCGACAAATTTTATCTCAAG
>JAGGWA010000069.1 GCA_021157745.1 Thermoplasmata archaeon | reverse complement strand
GATAAAAACAGCATGAAGGAAAATGATATGCAGGGTTTCACAAGCAATTTCTTTTCCAGTTTTATCCATCGCATCATTATAAAAATGAGAAATTATTCTCCAGTTGCTATTCTCGATGGTAGCTATGAAGGAAGAATAGGAGAACCCATAATCTTCGATGCATCAGCAAGTTACGATCCTAATGGAGATAAGCTTTATTACAGATGGGACTTTGATAATGATGGCATATATGATACACCATGGATGATGTCTCCCGAGATAGCACATACATATCATACACCATACAATGGATTTGTTAGATTACAGGTAAGTGATGGAAAATTTACCGATGAATGCATAGCGAGAGTTGTCATCAAGAATGCAGCAAAAGGAGAAGTAGATCAAAGTCAGGAAAAAGCAGATGATTTTGTGAAGATATATGGAAACAAAAAATATGCCCAGAGCTTCAAACCAAGCATGATTGGGCTCGAGGGCTTCGATATTCTCATTGAAAGGAAAGGGATAGCAAGCTATGATAATATTTTTAGCGTGATAGGAAGAATGCTTTCTAAAATTTTCAGATTTGGCGAGACTAACCAATTTTTTGTCGGAGATCTTGTGGTAGGACTATACAGCAGTCTGAGCCACAGCGGAAAGATAGTGGAAAAGGTATTCTCTCCTCAAGATATAAGCAGATCGAGAAGCTGGATACGTATTGATTTTGAAACCGAACTTGATCCGAGAGAGACTTATTACATAGTTGTATATCAAACTGGAGGAAGTGAATGGCAGTATTACAAGTGGTATTATGGTAGCGGAGATCCCTATGATAGAGGAAGCAGTTACAATTATGAAGGAACATGGAACGAAGATACAAGAAAAGACTTCTGTTTCAAAACATATGGGCACAAAACAGGAGATGAACCTGATGGCGTCGAAGAAAGATGGGCTGTGATATTTGGCTGCCTTGATACCTTCATGGGGATAAGCTATTGCGCTGATGCCGATGCCTACGATTTAAGAGACACCCTCGTGAGCCATGGATGGGATCCGAGCTATATCAAAGTAGTGATATCTCCAACATTCAATGATGTAAAAAATGCGATGGAATGGCTTGCGAGTGTTGATGATATGGATGACATAGATTTAGTGGCAATAAAATCCCATGGAGGAAAGTATGGTTTTGCTGTCAAGGATATGGCGGTTCAGTACAAAACTGCGATGGGACCATGGCTTGATAACTGTGGAGCAAAGGGAATATTTATACCGATAAGCACATGTGGCTCTGGTGGGGCGATACAGTTCCTTGCAAAAGAAGGGAGAGTGATAATGACTTCTTGTAAAGAAGACGAAACATCACATTGGCGAAAAGAATTAAGAAATTCGATACTCTTTTACTATCTCGCTGATCCATCTGCTGGAGCTTTAAACAAAAAAAGTTTAGACAGGAACAACAACGGATGGGTATCTGCTGAAGAAGCATTCCCATATGTATATGATAATGTCGTTAAATACACTGAAAGAAAATACTCTCCACAGTATAGACAGCACCCACAGCTCTACGATGGATATGCTGGTGAGCTTGATGTGACGAAGTTTGATTAAATCTTGTTCATATTTTCCATGCATTATACATATAAATGCTGACTCATTTTCAATTATGCCTGTCGTTGTAGATGAGCAATGCTGCATTGGATGCGGCGATTGCGTAGATGAATGTCCAGTTGGAGCAATTTCTTTGGATGATGTTGCCATAATAGATGAGCAGCTATGCATAGATTGTGGGGAATGCATAGATGTGTGCCCTGAAGTCTGCATAGACTGGGAGGAAAAATGAAGGGAGAGGAATGAAAATAATTGTTTACGGCGCCGGCGCGCTGGGATCGCTTTTCGCTGCCCTGCTCTCAAAAAAGCATGATGTTTTGGTTGTTGGGAGAGAAAAGCATATAAAAGCTATAGAAAAAAATGGGCTCGTCGTCGAAGGACTAACCAACGGCATATTTCATCCCAAAACGAGATGGGATGGAAGCAAGTATGAGCTTATCATATTGACAACGAAAGCTTACGATACAAAAAAAGCTGTGGAGGAAGCTGTTGAAAGATTTGGGAAATTGCCTTTTTTAAGCTTGCAAAATGGACTAAACAATGAGGAGGAGATAGCGAGCATTGTTGGAAAAGAAAATGTGATTGGAGGGATAACAAATCATGGCGTAACATTCATTGATTATGGAAAAATAAGACACGCTGGCTATGGAGAAACGATAATAGGCGAGATGGATGGAAAGATGAGTAATAGAGTAAGAAAAATAGCTAAAGCCTTCAGCGAAGCAGGAATTGAAACAAGGATTAGCGAGAGAATAAAAGAAGAAATATGGAGAAAAGCCATAATAAATTCTGCCATAAATCCTCTTACAACGATTTTCAAATGCAAAAATGGAGCCATAATGAAATACGAAAATTTAATCAGGGAAATATGTGATGAAGGGAGCAAAATAGCGAGAAAAGAAGGATATGTTATCAACGACGCTTTTGAAAAAACAATGGAAATTATAGAAAAAACAGCCGATAACTATTCTTCAATGTTGCAGGATGTGATGAATGGCAAGAGAACGGAAATAGAGGAAATAAATGGGGCGATAGCAAGCGTCGGAAAAAAGCATGGAATAAAAGCATGCTATAACATAGTGTTAACGAAAATTATCAAAGAAATGGAAAATGTTGGCACCTAGGTTGGCCTGCTGGTCATCAAATCCCGCAGGGGCCCATAGGCGCCATATTGCCCCACGCTTGCTCCCCTAATCATTGCTCATAGGGGCCTTCGAATGGGGCATTAAAACAATGCTCATTAAAATATAAAATTTTTGTATGATGTATGATGCAGCATGCGATGGATATATATAGCAAGGTTTTTTATGGGATTGTATGATAAAAGAGGGCAGCATTGTAATGCCTGGCGATGTCGTTGCGATGGCTGAAGAGCTTATGCCTGGAGAAGGCACATTCCAAGATGATGGAGCAATAAGGAGCAGCATGCTGGGAAGATTTAAAGTAGATAGGAAAAAAATGCTTGCCATTGTTGAGCCACTTACTGCAAAACCACTTGTCCTTAAAGAAGGAGATACGGTTATTTGCGAAGTCAAACAATGGATGGACAACCTTGTTTTAACAGATATAATTCATGTGGCAGGTAAAAAAAGGCAGATTGCAGGAGAGCATGACGCAGCCCTATTCATTGCAAACATAAGTGATGAATTTGTCACACATCCAAGCACCAAATACAGGATAGGAGATATAATAAGGGCGAAAGTCATAAAAGTTGATCCCCTCATCCAGATTTCAACAAAAGGAAAGGAGCTTGGAGTTATAAAAGCATTTTGCACAAATTGTAGAAAACCTTTAATAAAAAAAGGCAATACTCTTGAATGCCCTGTTTGTGGGAGAAAGGAAGAAAGAAAAATTGCAGATGATTATGGAATGGGAAATATTGATAGGGTGGTATGATGGAAGTTAAAATTAAAAAAGATGAGGAAAAGGAGATCGAGTTTGAAGTTATTGGAGAAAAGACCCTGCTCAATCCTTTAAAAAATAAATTGCTGCAATACAACGAGGTTGAATTTGTGGAATGGCGCGTGAGTCATCCATTGATAAGCAATCCAGAGTTTTATTTAAGAGTAAGAAAAGGAAAGGCGAGAGATTTTTTGAAAAAGGCTATAGAGGAGCTTAAAAGCGATTTTAAGGAATTGCTTGACCAATTGGAGGAATAATATCCCATGGAAAAAGATATTGGAATAGAAGTATATTTAACGAAAGAAGAAGGAATAAAAGGCAAAATAAAAGAAAATCCTGAAGATTTTTTTGTGGAAGAACTACCAATATATCCAAAGCCAGCAAAAGGAAAGCATGTTGTGGTAAGGATAAAATCAAAAAATTGGGAGACAAATAAGCTTATAGAGCAACTTGCAAAGGCAATAAAAATATCTCCAAAAGCAATAGGATATGCTGGAATTAAAGATAAAAGAGCGGTTACAGTTCAAATCATGACAATAGCTTCTCCAATGCACAAAATTTTGAATGCAAGCATAAGAGATGTGGAAATAGAGCCTTTGTATGTGACAAATAAGCCAATAATGCATGGAATGCTCATTGGAAATAAATTCAGGATATGGATAAGAAATGTTGAAAATCCGCGCCAGTTCTACAAAATTTTAAAGGAGATCGATGGCCATAAGAGCTTTCCAAATTTTTTTGGGGTGCAAAGATTTGGGATAGCCCGCCCAATAACACATCTGGTTGGAAAATATTTGATCGAGAATGACATCGAAAAGGCTGTCATGACATATATTGCGGAGCCTTTTGAAGGAGAAGATGAAGAAAGCTACAAAGCAAGGAAATTTTTGAAAGAAAGCCGTGATTTTGAAGAAGCTTTAAAGATTTATCCAAAAAAACTTGAGTTTGAGCGAAGAATAATAGAGCATCTTGCAAAAAATCCGGGCGACTGGGAGAATGCAATTAAAACACTTCCTCCAAATTTAATAAGAATATTCATACATGCATACCAATCCTACATCTTCAATAGAATTCTATCAGCCAGAATAAAAGAAGGCCTTCCTATAAATGAGGCGATTCTGGGAGACATTGTTACGAAAGAGCTAAATTCCAGTGAAGGAGTGTATGTAAACGAGAAGAACATAGCAAGAATAAACAGAGGGATCAAAAAAGGGAAATGTTTTCCAACAGGCGTCATAATAGGCTATGAAAGCAAAATTGCAAAGGGAGAAATGGGAGAAATAGAAGCGAGGATACTGGAGGAAGAGGACATAGAGCCATCTAAATTTAAAATGCCATATATGCCATGGCTTGCGTCGCCCGGCATGCGCCGCTCCCTTTTCGTTCCATTAAAAAGGATAGCATGGGCTATAGAAGGCAGCAGCATTTTCATGCAGTTTTTCCTGCCAAAAGGTTGCTATGCCACTTCTTTGCTTAGAGAATTCATGAAAGCAGATATATACAGCTATTGATTTCCAAATATGATTATCCTCGATAACCACATGCATTTACGGCATGATGGCTTTTTCATCGACGCCATAAAGGATTTCAAAAGGCATGGTGGCACACACCTCAATTTCTGCCCATATACAGATTATAGGCGAGTGCTGAAGGAAAAAAGTTACATGGGAATATATGAAGATGGCATAAAACTTGCTTCTGAAGCAGAGGAAAAAACAGGGGTTAAGATTTTTTTAACCATTGGCCCATATCCAATAGATTATTTAAAAATGAAAGAAATCATTGGAAAAGAAAAGGCGATGGAATTGATGAAAAAAGGAATGGAAGAAGCTTATAAACTTTGCATTGAAGGGAAAGCCATCGCCATAGGCGAGATTGGAAGACCACATTTCAAGGTGGCTGAGCAAACATGGCAGGAAAGCATAGAGATAATGAAATATGGAATGGCTCTTGCAAAAGATGCTGGTTGCCCTGTTTTGCTTCATATGGAAGCAGCAAGTAAACAAAACATGAAAGAACTGGCGGAGATGGCAGATGAAATTGGAATTGAAAGGAGCAAGGTTATAAAACATTATTCTCCTCCAATAGTAAAGAAAGAGGAAAATTTCGGCATTTTTCCCTCTGTTCTCGCCAGAAAAGAATATGCAAGTGAGGCTTTCAAAAAAGGACATTACTTCATGCTTGAAACAGATTATCTGGATGATAAGCGCCGCCCTGGAGCCGTGCTTTCTTTGCGGACTGTGCCCCGCAGAATAAATGAGTTGCTTTCAAATGGGCTCATAAATGAAGATGATGTTTACAGAATAAACAAGGAAAATCCTGAAAAGATTTATGGTATAGAGTTAGAGGAAAGATAATGGCATCACAATTTCCTTTCCACATTTTGGGCAGATATAGTACACTCTACCTCCAAACTCATGCTTTATCATTTTGCTACCGCATTCGGGGCAGCGCATTCCTTCTTTCGTCATCATTTTGCTATCAAATTGATAGCTAATTTTTGTATATAAACTTTACGATAGTTGTTTTAAAAAAATTTTATATTCATGCATGGAAAAATTGGTTAGACCAAGCTTCGATGAATATTTCATGGAAATAGCAAAGATTGTGGCAAAGCGCTCCACATGTTTGCGCCGCCAAGTTGGAGCCGTAATTGTAAAAGATAAACACATTTTATCCACTGGCTACAATGGTGTTCCAAAAGGTTTTCCCCATTGCGATGAAATCGGTTGCGTGAGAGAAAAACTTGGTATTCCAGAGGGGGAGCGTCATGAGCTTTGTTTAGGATTGCATGCAGAGCAAAATGCAATAATTCAGGCTGCCGTATTTGGGGTTTCGATAAAAGGAGCAACTTTATATGTAACACATTTTCCTTGCAGCGTTTGTGCAAAAATGATTGTGAATGCTGAAATTAAGGAAGTTGTGTTCTTGAATGATTATCCTGACGAGCTTTCAAAAGAGATTTTGAAGAAAAGTAATATAAAGGTGAGACAATTTCAGCCATAATGGAAGATTTGCAGGAAAAAACAATAATGCTCATTCGAGAGATTTTATTGGCGATAGCAATCGTCGGAATCATACTCGCTGCCTTATGGGCTTATACAGGGCAATTTCCTCACACGCCCATGGTGGTTGTTACTTCAAGCAGTATGATGCATGAGAATGAGCCCTTTGGAAGAATTGGAACGATCGATCCTGGTGACCTTGTTTTAGTAAAAAAAGTTTATAGCAGAAATGATATCATAACGAGAGGAGATCCATTGAATCCGCACACAAAACATAAAACATATGGAGATTATGGGGATGTGATAATATACTATCCCAATGGAGATAAAAGCAGCACTCCAATCATACATCGTGCAATATGCTATATTGAAAGGAATCCAAATGGAACATATGATATAGAGGAATATGGAATACATAATGCAAAAAGCATAAATTTGGTTGAACTCGGTCTTGCTCTGCCATATCACAGTTCATATGAAAATTATAAGCCCCCCCACAGTGGATTCATAACTAAAGGAGATAACAACAATGAATGTGATCAGGCAGGTGGTCTTTCATCCCCAGTAAAGCTTGAATGGATAGTTGGAAAGGCAAGGGGCGAGTTACCATGGTTTGGTCTGATAAAGCTTATTTTTCCTCCAGGCAACACAGAAGGGCAATGGGGATATAGTGGCAAAGATGCAGTCAGGATAGGATATGCTGTCGCTCCCAAAGACGAATGGATTTGCCTTGGCATCTCATTGTTTTTCATAATTGTTGTGCCCTCATCATGGGACATATACAATTTCATAAAAGACTGGAGAAAGAAAAGAGCTCAAATATAATCAAATATAATCAAGCTTCGATTGCCTCGGCACATAATTCTTCAATCTCGGAATAGATGAATCTCTTTCAAGTATTTCTTCTATTTTTGAAGGCATTGAAAGTTCTATCTGGCGCGTCCTTCCATATCTTCCTTTTGATATTACCCTCGCATTCAGTATCCCCATCATGTCAAGCTCCGATATTATATCGGCAATTCTCCTCTGAGTAAGCACATTGTAACCGCCTTCCTTGCATATGTCCCTGTAAATGTTGTAAAGATCCCCTGTATTCAGCTCCTCATAAACTTTCGTTCCTATAACGGCTGCCTTCAAAACAATTTTTGTCTGTATAGGCAGCGTTCTTATTATCTCAGTTATCCTATCAAGTTCTATCTTGTCTTCAGCAAGCCTGACATGCTTTTCTTTGACAACAGTATCTCCGAGCCTTTCCGCTATCTCAGCTGACACACGGAGCAAATCAAGGGCGCGCCTGGCGTCGCCATGCTCCTGCGCCGCCTTGGCTGCACACAGCGCAACGACGCTTTCATCGATTGTATTTTCTTTGAATGCAAGCTTTACCCTCTCGTTAAGAATGTCTTTTAGCTCATCAGCAGTATATGGAGGGAAAACGAGATTTTCTTCTCCAAGAGATGATTTTACCCTGGGATCCAGAAATTCTGTGAACTTTAAATCATTGGATATGCCAATAACGGAAGCTCTCCCAACCTTTAAATCATTATTTATTCGAGAAAGATTGTATAGCACCTCATCCCCTTTAACCTTGTCCACCTCGTCAAGAACAATGATCGTCACCCCTCTCGCCTTATCTATTGATTTTATCAGCCTTGCATATACCTCATCTGTGGGCCAGCCTGTGAATGGGACACGTTCGTTCCATCCCCTTATGAAATGATTTGTTATGTTCTGCAATATCCTGTATTGTGTGTCTACGATTTCACAATTTATATATATGAAATGAATTGGCACATCCATCTCTTTTCCTTTTTCCATAAGTTTTTTACCTGTAAAATTTGCAACAGCTGTTTTTCCAGTTCCAGTTTTACCATATATAAAAACATTGGATGGTGTTTCCCCTCGCAAGGCTGGAACAAGTATTGAAGCAAGCTCCCTTATCTGTTTCTCACGATGAGGAAGAAAACTCGGCACATATGATGGACGTAACACCTCTTTATTCTTGAATATTTGACTTGACGATAGTAAACCCTTGAATATATCCTCTTCCATTCTTTTTCCTCCCCAAAAACTGAATTAAAATGCGGAGCAGTAAATAAACTTTTTGAGGCATGTTTAAATGGAATGAAATTAGCTTGCTTTAAAAAAGTTTTTAGCTAACAGCCAAATCTAACGATAGAATTATATTTCGCCAACTATTACAACATCATGATAAAAAAGATTGCTGCAATAGGAATAGCAATCCTTTTTTTGGTAACTTTTCCAGTCTCGCCAAAAAATGAAGGCAGGATTGTTTTAAATCTAACTTTCGATAAGCCAGTTATTGGCGATGAAGGCATTGAAATGAAAGGATGCAAGAGTATGGATGTAAATGGACTCATTCTTCCAGCAAAACCATTGCATATTTTGTTGCCATATGGGAAGGATGCAGGAAAAATAAAGGTGACTGGCAAAAAAGTTTATTTTGGAGAATATAAGCCAGTTGAAGCAAAACCATTGATTTTGAATGGAATCAAAATAAAAGAAAAAGCAGACTATGAAAAAGCAACACCAATGTATCAAAAAGTGGGCGAGTACTGGCTCAGGGGCTATAGAATACTTGTTTTGAATATCCTGCCTCTCGAGTATAAAAATGGAAAAACATATTATTATAGCAGGATAAGAGTTGAGATAAATTTGAAGGATGGAGAGATAAATGAGCTATATAGAGGCATGGAAAGAGATAGAGAATGGGTTAAGCGATACATCGATAATCCATGGATGCTGGATGAATATCCAACGAAAGAGTCATGCCAAACATATGAATATCTGATAATAACGGGCGAGAAATTCAAAAATGCTTTCCAGAAATTCGCTGAATATAAGGAGGAGCATGGAATAAAAACAAAGATTGCTACAGTTGAAGAAATAATCGCAAACAGCTCATTCTGGAATGCCAATCCATTATTCAACGATACACAGGCTAAAATAAGGCGCTTCATAAGATACGCATATCAAAATTGGGGCATCGAATACGTTCTGCTCGGCGGCGATGGCGACGTCGCCAACGAAAGCAGCAACATAATACCGCCCCGCTATTTGTATGCGACATGCTATGGCCTGCCTTTGGGAAAAGCTGATAAGCTTGAAGCCTACATTCCATCCGATGTATATTACGCCTGTCTCGATGGAGATTTTAATACCGATGAAGATGACAAATGGGGGGAAAATGCGAGTGGCAATTCTGCTACTCATGAAGATGAAGCAGATTTGTATGCAGAGGTATGGGTTGGAAGGGCTTGCGTTGATAGCATAAAAGAAATAAACAATTTCATGAATAAGACAATTTCATATGAAGAAAGCAGCGAAGACGATCGCTACATAATGCAAATTCTTTTGCTTGGCGAGTATCTTGGATTTGGAGGGGAAGCAGAATGGGGAGGAAATCATAAGGATAATGTTATTCCATTCATTCCATATTCATATAACATAACAACTTTGTATGATAGAATTTCTCAATGGAGTAAATATGGCCTCGCTAAAAAATTGAATAATGGTGTCAACATCGTTAACCACGATGGCCATGGATGGACCACATATGCACTAAAAATGAGAAATTATGATTTGCACCTGCTCAACAATACAAAATATTTCTTCCTTTACTCACAAACATGTCTGGCGGGTTCTTTCGATAACTGGTACCCAGAGAATCATTATTACGAGGATGACTGTTTTGCAGAGCATTTAACACTCGATGAGCATGGAGCATTTGCATGCATAATGAATGCCCGCTACGGCTTGGGACGGGAAAACAGCACAGATTCGCCTGGAGAGCGTTATGATTTATCCTTCTTCAAAGCTTTATTCCAAGAGAATATAAGGGAAATAGGAAGAGCAAATCATTACTCGAAGGAGGATAATGTATGGCGTATCGATGAGAACGGAATGAGATGGACCTATTATGAAACAAATCTTTTCGGAGATCCAATGGTAGAGATAAAGGAGCCAGGAAATAAAATTGAGGTGAATGTGGAAATAGAAAAGCCG
>JAGGWA010000148.1 GCA_021157745.1 Thermoplasmata archaeon | reverse complement strand
TGATCATAGAGTGAGGAAATGGTATGTTGAAGCAGAGAGGAGCAGAAAAAACATATGGACAGAGTATATCGATGTGAATACTGGAGAGGTTACATTGAGTAATTCTCAGCCTGTATACAGTAATGGAAGCTTCATAGGTGTTGTCTCCCTTGATTTACCTTTGCCAACAATAAAGGATGATATCCTGGATATAAAATTTCAGGGAGAGGGCTATGCAATCTTGGTTGATAAAAATGGCAACATAATTGTTCATCCTGACTATACAGCTGGGAACAGAACATGGAAGGAAAGTTTTCCAGAAGAAAACATAGTTAACATAAGCGGTTTATCTTCCCTTTATAAATATATAAGAAATGGTAGTCAGGGAATTAAAAAAATTGAGATGACTGCCCCATACTATGCTGCATATTATCCATTACATGAGATAAATGGCTCACTTGTTTTTCTTTTGCCTGAAAAAGTGGTTAGCGAGCCAATCAAAAAAATGCAAAATTTGTTATGGTTTGTAGCAATATCGATCTCAATAATAGTTGTGGCTGCAGCCATATTTTTCTCATTAAGCATTACAGAACCTGTTGAAAAGTTGAAAAAGGCTACTGGAGAAATTGCTAAGGGAAATCTTGATTATACTGTCGATATCTCTCCAAAAGATGAAATAGGAGAGCTCGCCAAAAACTTCAATAACATGGTTATTAAATTGAAGAGGCTTACAAAATCTCTTGAAGAATCTGAAAAGAAGTATAAGGATATATTTGACTATTCCATAGATGCAGTATATATTTCAAATGAGAAAGGGAAATTGTTAGATATAAACAAAGCTGGGGAAGAGCTTTTTGGCTATAGCAGAAAAGAATTGATGAACATGAATGTAACAAATTTGTATGTTAACAAGGAAGACAGAGAAAGATTCAAAAAGGAAATAAAAAAAAGAGGATATGTAAAAAATTTTGAAGTAAAATTGAAAAGGAAAGATGGTAAGGAAATAGATTGCTTGCTTTCGAGCGTGATGTTCAAGAAAGGAGACGAGATAATATATCAGGGAATAATAAAGGATATAACTCCGCTAAGGGAGGCAAGAAAGGAATTGGAAATATATAATTCTTTACTCAGGCATGATATAAGCAATCGCCTCCAAATAGCTCTTGGAATAGTGGAATTGATTAAAGATGAGGAAAAAGATGATGAGTTAAAGGAACTCATTGAAAAAGCATTTGACAATCTGCTATCAATAAAAAATCTGCTGATGAAGCTTAGAATGATAAGCAAGGCATATGAGATAACGCCTAAGAAGATTGATCTTGATAAAGCAATAAAGGAATCGATAGAATATTATGCAGATATTCTTGAGGAAAAGAAAATAAAGGTTCATTATAAGGAAAAGAAAGCCAAAGTTATAGCAGATGAAATGCTTTCAAATATATTTTCCAACATAATCGAAAATGCCATAAAGCATGGAAAATGCAAAAATATTTACATAGAGACAAGAGAAGAAAATGGTTATTACGTTGTTGATATAAAAAACGATGGCAAAGAAATACCAAAAGAAATAAAAGAAAGGCTCTTTGAAATGGGGGTAAAGGGAAAGGAAAGCAATGGCTCAGGCTTGGGTTTGCATCTGGTTAAAAAAATTGTTGAGAGATATGGCGGTAGAATAGAGGTGAAAAGCAATAAAAAGGAGACGATATTTTCGATATATCTTCCAAAGTATTAATCATGGGCTTTTATCCCCATTAACTTTTTCTCTTTTTCTATCCTCACAAATCCAAATCTTTCAAATTGCACGATCTCGCCATGCTTTATTTCATCTATGTTTTTTTCAACATAGCCTCCCTTTATTACAAGACTGTTTTCATCAAACTCGCCGTTTTTGAAAGGAAGGTGCGGGATGATAACTTCCATTTCATAATGCTCATCAGTAACCCACTGTATTTTCGGTATTGGTAAAAGCTCGTCTCCCGCATACTCTCCCTTTATCATATCATCATTCTTTTCCAAAACAACCACGTTATACAAATCCTTGAGCCTGAATTTGCTCCCTTTTTCAAACTTCGATGCATCACTGGCAGGAATATAGAATATGTTGCCTGTTTTCACTCTTCTTTCCCCCATATCAATGGAAGGATGATATTTTAAGACTGCCTCTCTTTCAGGAGCATTTTCAACAATAACTTTTACTGGCTCTGGAACAAAAAAAAGCCTTTTAGCCATTCCATCCAGCAGCTTCCTGTTGACTGCTTCCAGATTTTCAAAAACAACGATGCTCTCGCTTTTGGAAATGCCCTGCGATAGCACAAACTCTTTTATTGCTTTTGCCAATATTCCGCGCCTCGCCAGGCCTCGTAACGTAGGCAGGCGCGGATCATCCCAGCCCCATACAAGTTTCTTTTCCACCAATGGCTTAAGCTTTCTTTTCGAGACCGGCATTCCTTTTATTGAAAGGCGGGAGAATTCCATCAAATGGGGTTTTCTTAAATCAAGGCAGTCGAGAATGTAGAAATAAACCTCGTCCCTCAATTCATATTCTTTTGTTCTGAAAGGATGTGTCACACCCGACAAAGAGTCTTCGATAGCCCCATAGAAATCATATGTTGGCCATACTCGAAAGCGAGTGCCATGTATTGGATGAGGATGGTCAATTATCCTGAAAAGAATTGGATCACGCATCGCAGTATTCTGGGATTTCATATCTCCTTTAAGTCTCAATACGGCTTCTCCTTCCTTCATTTTGAAAAACTCGTCCCATGGTTGCTCCTCTCTATTTCTACATGCACATTCTTTTCCGAGTCTTCTATTTTTCCTTATTTCTTCCTCGCTACATGTACATATATAGGCGCATCCTCTTTCAAGCAATTCCTTTGCAAGCTCATAATGCTTGGGAAGATTATCGGAAGTGCGATACTCCCTATCCCATTCTATCCCAAGCCATTTCAAATCTTCCTTTTGGGCATCGTAAAATTCCTTTCTTTCATTAACAGGATTTGTGTCGTCGAAACGTAGTATGAAGATTCCATCATACATGCGTGCATATTCATAATCTATTATGGCAGCTTTGGCATGTCCAATATGGAGATAACCATTTGGCTCGGGAGGAAATCTTGTTACAACTTCTCCTTTCCTTGCATCTGGTAGAGGAGGGAGCTTTACCTCTTTTTTCTTCTTTTCTTCCTTTATTTCTATTCCAAGTTTTTCTGCAATTTTCTTCTGTTCTTCTATTGAAAGTTTATTTATTTCTTCAACAATCTCCTTAACTATTTTAACAATTTCCTTTGCATCTCCCTTAACTTCGGCCATGACTTTTCCTATTACAGCCTTTAAACTCGCTTTCCCGTCGAATTTTATTGCGTTGATGAGAGCATATCTTTTCGCTATTTCCTCGATGTCCATCCTTTTTTATTTCCTACTCTTTTTTAAAGTTTGTGAGAAAGATGAGAGATTGACTATGTTGGAACATGGTTCTGTATGTGTATCGAAGTTTTGTTGAGTAACAGCAATATTCCTATATAGCGCAACCTTCAACCATAAAAAACATAAGCAAAATCCAATATGAAAGAAATAAAAGGAGCTATGCCGCCTCCCTCATAGCCAGTATAATCAAATCGAGTACATCTATTATACCATCTCTGTTTAAGTCAGCACTCGCTTCATAGCCATCCTCTCCCTCGTGTTTTCCGAAATGCATGGCCAGGGCAATCAAATCAAGGACATTCACACGCTTATTTGCATTAGCATCGTCTCCTGCCTGTATCGAAATGGATTTATGCTGCGCATCTCCAATGTAATAGCTTGGCTCCTCATAATAATATTTTCTCACCCTCACATTATCAAATGCAATCTGGCTCCATTTTCCTTCCTGCTTACCGCCACAATGCAATTCAAGCTTCACTTTCATGCTTGTAATATTGCTCATATCCACTGCTATCGAGCCGTTGAAATCATCTTCTATCCATGCTGGGTCATCTATTTCCTTCCAACGCATCCATGCATTACTCATGTTGCACTTTAGTGAAACAAATGCATGTATATTGCTTGTCCTTCTGCTTGTCCTTCCCAGCATTGTATAGTCATTGTTGCTTTCGAGTTTTACATTTCCGTTCCATGATGAATATGATGCCATGATCCATTTATTTTTATTTATGATGTAACTACTCAATTTTCCATCTTTTCCTTTTGGATACGGTGGATTATATCTTGTCCATACATCATATTCCAGCACTGTTCCATTTCTTTCATAAAATGCAACATCAAATGAATTTTTTGATATTATGCTTATAGTCCTGCCTATCTCTTTTGTTCTCAAAAATAGCTTGCCATTTAGCTGATAAACTAAACCAATGCCATCTGTATTCTTATCTATGCTCCATTTATCTCTCCATATTCCATCATCGAAGTCATCGAAGAATAAGAATGTTGCAGAGCCATTTGAAGCTGATGCAGCATATTCATTTCCATAATACATCCATGCAAGTGTTTTGTTAGTAGCAGTAATTTCATCCGCAATTTCTACCCATACTCTGCACCAATTTCTATCTACCTTACGCTCAATCCAGTAATCTAATTCTGTTGTGTTATCGGCATATCTTATGAATCGTAAATCACTGAAATCAGGATTCATGGAGGCATTGTAGCTTATGTTGAGTAATACCTGATAATATGATGGTGTTTTTCCGGAAGAGACCCATAGATTTATTGGTTTTCTGTATATCCATACACCTATTGTTTTTGTTGTGCTTGCAATAGCACCATCATCATCTTTCACTGTTAATGTTACAGCATATATTCCTTGCTCTGCATATTTGTGCTTTGGATTTTGCTCATAGCTTATATTTCCATCTCCAAAATCCCATGTCCAGTTAACGAGGGAGCCATCATTATCATAACTTTTATCAATAAATTGAATTTCATATAAATCGCATGGTGAGTACGAAAAATCTGCAATTGGAGGAGCATTCTCAACATTTATGTGCTTGTATGTTGAATTTATTGCCCCATTATTATCTTTTACAATGAGAGTAACATTATATGTTCCTTCATGTTCATATTTATGAGAGGGATTTTGCTCATAGCTTATATTTCCATCTCCAAAATCCCATGTCCAGTTTACAATGTAGCCATCATTATCATAACTTTTATCAATGAATTGAATAACATCGGCAGGGGTTGGATTTGATGGAGAGTAAATGAAGTCTGCAACTGGGGGAGTATTTAATATTATAATATTTTTAGAGGTATCATTCTTTTTTCCTTTATTATCTGTCACGGTTAATTTTACAATATATGTCCCACTTTTAGTATAGGTGTGGCTTATCGTCATTCCTGTTCCAGTTGTCCCATCACCAAAACTCCACTCATATGAAACGATGTTTCCATCTATATCGTTCGATGATGATGCATCAAAATACACTGTCCTGTTATCAATTGAATATGTAAAGTATGCAAAAGGAGGTATATTCCAAGGTTCCATTAAAGGATATCTATCAGTATTTCCACCAGGTATAGAGTAGGGTGTATCTCCTATCCCATCGCCATTGCCGTCATTTCCCGTATAGTCATCCCAGTAATTTCCTCCAGAGGGATAGCCATTATCCCATGTATTGCTGCCTTCATCATATGCATTTACATATTTATTATTAATGAAATTATTGTGATATATGTGGTTAGAATTTGAATTGCTATAAATTCCATACATTTTATTCTCAGATATAATGCAATTGAAAATTTTGTTATTATTTGAGAAATAAAAGTATATACCCTCATAATTATTCGAGGATAGTTTGCAATTATAAACTGAATTATCAGAAGATGTATAGAGGAGGATACCGTGATGATTGTTGGATGATGCGTTGCAATTACAAATTGAATTGCTATTAGAGGAATAAAGATAGATGCCGCTCCAGTTGTTATTTATTGTATTGCAATCATAAACTGAATTGTTTGAAGATGTATAGAGGAGGAGGCCGTGCTTATTGTTCTCCATTATATTGCAATTGTAAATTGAATTGTTATTGGAAGAGTGAAGATAGATGCCATAACCATTATTATTGCTTATATTGCAATTGTAAATTGAATTGTTATTGCAATCGTTGAGCTCGATGCCATAATCGCTGTTATTCAAAATTTTATTCCCTACTATATGATTATTGGAAGAAGAATATGCATGTATTCCATAAGTGTTGTTGATTATTATGTTATTCATGATTGTAATGTTAAAAGATGATTCCCAGAAATATATCCCTCCATAATTATGCATTATAATGTTATCTTTTATTACAATATCTTTTTTCTCTCTACTAATCTCTATACCCCAAGTGGCATTGCTAATTGTAAAATTACTTATACATATCTTATCCCCCTCTATACTTATTGTTTCCTCTTCTCCACATCCGTCTATTATGGTAGAATTTTTATCTTCTCCTATCAAATTTATTTTTCCTCTCCATATTGAAAAACCATTATATGTGCCGTTAAAAACATATACAGTTCCACCATCCTTCACCATCCCTACTCCATGAGATATCTCTTTAAAATGGTCATATTCCCAGCCTGGTGTAGATGCATCGAAATCATCATCCACATATACAATTGTTGGAATTGTAAAGTTAACAGGATTTGCAAGAGGATATCTATCTTTGCTACTTCCTCCAGGAATATTATATTGTTCATCCACTATTCCATCGCTATTATTATCATATGCTCCCTCGCTTGGCTCATCAAAATCACTCCAGTAATTTCCTCCAGAGGGATAGCCATTATCCCACTTATTGTTATTTCCTTCGTCATGTGCATTGCGTACATTATTAATAAAGTTATTATGATATATGCTGTTATTGCTGCTATCAAAAATAAGAGAAATGCCATAGCTATTGGAATACCCTGAAGAACCTATAATGGTGCAATCAGTGACCGTATTATAATGAGATGACCAAATCCATATTCCTGCGATTTGACAACCCATTATAAAATTGTTTGATATTATATTGTAATTACTCGGTCCTATTCCATTTAGTCTATAAACTATCCATATTCCTTTTTCAGAATCATATAATCTGTTATTGTAAATTTTGCAATAACTGGAAGATGCAATTTCAATAGCACTATCATCTTGATTCCAAATTGTATTGTTAAAAATGCATATATGATTTGAATCAATGGCACAGATGCCTATTCCATGATTTTTTTCTATTCTGAATCCAGAAACATTTACCATGCTTGTGCAAGATATCGTAATTGCTCCTATTCCACCACATGGCGTGGCATCAAGAATTGTATTTTCACTACTTTCACCAACTAAATTGATGGAATGAGTTATCATAAGGACTTCATAATATGTTCTTGCTCCAACAAAAATTGTATCTCCGTTATTTGCGTCATCTATGGCAGCTTGAATAGAGTTATAATATGTATCTTTGTTAATGTTGTGAACAGTAAAAGCATTAGAAATTATAACAACAAACCAGTCCCTGCCGATTTTTCCATTATCATCATATACAGTAAGGCGGAGTGTGTAATAACCATCCGATACTTGTGTTGTATCCCAATAGGCTAGAACCCCATTTATAACTTCAGAATTTCCTCCATTAACAAGTGTTATCCCCGCAACTGACCATGCAGACGGATGTAAACCAGCCCCATATTCAATTACATAATGAGAAAATGTTGCACCAGTCTCAGCTCCTCTACAGGCTATGCCATTAATGGCTATTGTTCCACTATATATTGGAGGCATTAGGCGATAACTTTTAACTGTTGAAAAATGGGCGGTTGGCGCCGAAAGATTTATTTTTATCTGGGTTTCGGGATCCCCCAATAAATTTAAATCGTAATATGTCCATCTATCCATATATCCATCTAAAACCAGTAAATTTTCTTTGGAAAGCTGCAAAGCTTTGCCAACATTAGTGGCGTTGTTCATTAATGCAAGGAAAAAAGATCTATCGTATTTGGCTCCGGGTCCCTCTGTCGAACCCGGAACATACCATCCATATCTTGAATTCCCAATGTAGGCAAAAGCGCCTCCCGATGCTGTCACAAAATGTTCACCTACCGCATCATTATCATCATAATTTCCTGGTGAAGTGCTTCTATTATCAAAATCTGCCGAGTAACAACCACAGCTATACACTAAAAAATATTTATTGTTAGTAAGAGAATCTACATCATTTATACAAATACTGCTTGCAAAACAATATGAGCTGGAATGCCCATTATAATTTACTATATGTGTCCCATTTTCCATTTCTTGAATTATTGTGCTTTTACTATATGTACCATCTCTATGGTAGACTTTCGTAGTAGTATACTGAGGTATTATTTCTGTTACTTTGTCTTTAGAATTTCCTTCCTCCGTTTTTTCATCTGATGCGGGCCCAATCATTAAAGCTTTCTTTAAATAATCTTCATCATGGGCTGTTGCATTTTCATATGCTATGGTTTTATTAACAAAATTCCAAGCTTGTATTAATGAGTCAACAGGCGCCCTTCCAATATATACCTCTGCAAATAAATCTGCTTCTCCGGGTTCTCCCCATTTATCATCGCCATCATCATTCCAATTTCCATCTAAGCAGCCAAAATACATATCAGATGGAATATCATAATCAGTATAGCTACCAGCATATACATACATCCCTCGATGAGGGATTATTGCTTTTGGAGAATCTTCAGGACCATCAGCATCGCCTCCAAGCAATACATATTCTGTTCCCCATTCATTATAAGCCATTTTTATAAAATTCCTTATTTTACACGCTGTATCGTTAAAAATGCTTTCGCTTACGCCATCCCCCCATTCTCCATCATACCAGAAAGTAGCATTATTTATAATATCTTCAACAAGAACAATTTTTGTGGTAAGATTTTGATAGGGAGTGTATTTTCCTCTAGTTTCTTTCCAATTCGCCAGTTTTTGGAAAGCGGGTTTAAGAGAAGATGTTGTTATAATAACATATTTATAAGTTGTCTTGTCTACCGATGGAATTGAAGAGGTAAAATATGCGTTAACCATTTCTGGGTTATCAACTATCTTCAGTATCCTTTCCATGTCTTCGGAGAATCCTCTGAAATTTTTCAATATTTCTCCTTCTCTGGTGTGCACTTCAATTTTCATTTCTGGATAATAATAAAGCTCTCCAGTTTTTGGAATATATTGAATAGGATAAAGGTTGAGAAGAAGTATTGAATATCCTCTAAATTTTTGGACACCCATAACAGAATAGAAATTACCAGGAAAAGTTTCTAGCGAACCATAAACTGTAAAATTAAGCAACAGTGCCTTACTTACAATGGGTGAACCATTATCTTTTTTTATTCCATCAAGATAGGGAATAGGTTTTAACGCAGGTTCAACATAACTAACTGTTCCTATTTCCTTTCTCTCTCCAAGAAGAATTTTTATTGAGGTAACACGATGACCCGGAGGAAGGAGAATTTTTACCGGCTTAAAAGGTAAGCGAGGTTTCTGTGGCTCATTTAAGAGAGGCAAATTATCAAGTTGGATCCTATAAAACGTTTCATTGTACAATGTTATTTTTTTAATTTCAATTTTATTAAATGAATAAGAGAGAAATATACTTTCTTCCTCTAAATTTTTTACATTTTCACTATACATTCCGATGCCAATTTTGTCTCCCACAAAAATGAGGATTATGAATAAAGCCCCAATTTCACCAAATATTTTTTTAATTTGGGGTTTCATACTTACTTTATAATAAAATTATAATTAAATTTTTTGTTTGTAGTATTGGGGTGAAATTATGTCAAGTAGTCTCTTCTGTTGCATTTCTTTCTCCAAATGTTTCATGCTTTGTGATGCCCATCTATATCTTGTATCTACTTGTTTTAAATTTTCAAATTCTTGATAGCCCCGTTATATATCATAGAAACATTTATATATTTCTGAATATATATGCAAATAGGTGATAAACATGCCTTGGGGATTTGGTTTCGGAAGAGGTTGGGGAAGAGGAAGAGGATTTGGCGCCACTTTGGGCTACTGCCCGTGGACAGGATTGCCAAGAGGCTGGAGATGGTTCATGCCGTACTATACGCCATACTATACACCTTATAACGCATATTACGGCTATCCATATCATCCAGCATACTATTCGTGGTATGGCCGTCCATACTATCCTTGGTGGTGAAATGTTCGGCATGGGATGGGGA
>JAGGWA010000020.1 GCA_021157745.1 Thermoplasmata archaeon | reverse complement strand
GCGAGATGCAACCCATATCCAGTTGAAGCATTCTCGCTTTTCATCAAATTTTGCAAGTCTTGCCCCAGAAGTGACGACTATAGGGTAGATATCATTTTTGAGCAACCTTATATTCCATCCATAATAATAAATCCATTTCTCGCTATCGTAAGCGTGTGTAGCCCATAAATGATGGGCTCCTGCTCCTTCAAGCACAGCTATGGCGACCCCCCTGTTAATGTGACGAGATATCTCAGCAGCATTTTCTGGAGGATAAAGCTTTATTGCTTCATAATTGCTCAGCACTTCAGCTATTTTATTCTCAAGGTATATTCCTTCTGGAATATTCCCGCAGGGGTCATTCGGATAGGAATCGCCGCCAGCCAGCAGAATTTTATTGTTTTTTATGCCCGCTTCATAAGCCATTATTTTGTTTATTGCATTTTTTAACTCTATGTTATTTCTGCAGGCAAGTCTTGATATAGCCACCTCGGGATACAAATCAACTTTATCAGTATATTTTTCTCCATTTATTTCATGCTGGAACTCCCCATAATAACCGTTGTTGTTGCTATCCCATGATGAGAAGCTCCCATTGGCATCGTATATGTCAGCGTAGTACAAATCACTTATGAATTTCCTTTCGTATTCCCATGTTGAGCTTATATCATTCAGATATGAATAACGTACAGGCAACAAATCTGCAGAGCCAACAAGCATAACATATTTTATATGCCATGTATCATACGCATCTTTTATGAAATACTTTATTTTTTCTGCATCATCTCTTCCATGACATTTAAAATATCTGCCTTCGTATATCTCATTCAAGCCAACGAGCTTCGTTTTTATTCCATGCTCATTTTTATATTCAACAAATTTTTGCAGCTCTTTCACGAATTTTTCATGAGCTATAATCAAAAAATCATAGGTGTCGTTATGCTTTGCTGGCATGGCAGGAAAAATAAACATGGCAGAAAAAACAAGCATTGCAGCGAGAAACAACGGAACCCATTTCATGATTTTGAATGCATTTTAGAAGAAAAATTTTTTCATGGCTCCAGTGAGAAAAGCGAGCAATCCAATGAATAAAGCAAACAAGCTTAACTTCCTGCATTTTTTTAATGTTTCAATATCTACGCTTCCAAATATCTTTGCAGATATGTAGAAGAGGAGAAAATCAGTTGCTGCAACAAGGGAAAGATATGCATAGTTATGGAAATATGAGGGATCTATTTTAAAAAAGAAAGGAATCAATGCAATTATGGAAGCAGCAACAAAAAGCATGGAAGCCATTTTGTTCGATAAACTTTTCCCGATATAATATGGAAATGATTTCACATTTTTCTCGGCGTCGCCTTCAAAATCCATAACATCTTTCATTATCTCTCTCGCAGTGCCAGCAAGAAAAGCAATTGTCGCAATAAAATATGGCATGGCAATATCGCCTTCTTTCATGGCGGCGGCGCCGAAAATAAAGGGGATTGCCATCGTAAATGCAATGTAAAAATTTCCGATGATTTTTATTTTTTTGAGGAGCGCATCATAGAATGTTGAAAGAATTGCCATCGCCAATGCGATAATAAAGCATGTCAAATTTATGAAAAAAGATAGGGCTATGCCAATTGGAATGAAAATGGCATATATGGCTATAGCTACATTCGGCGAGATATCGCCTCTAACCAAAGGGCGATCAAATCTTTTGTTTCTTCTGTCTATTTCGATATCGAAATAATCATTGAGGGAGAATGACGAAGCTTCTATCAATATGGCTACCATCATTGCCAGCACAAGCTTTTGTGGAATAATTTTTCCGGTAAGCAATGCTCCGATGAAAACTGCTATTGCAAACATTATCCCATGCTCAAGCCTTGTTAGCTCCCATATCGCCTTTAACTTTCCCACATGTAATATTGAAACGATATTTAATAGATGGTAGTTTTCATGCAATAAGTTAAAAATAATGCAGCAATATCATCATGGAAGTTATTTACCTGGCAATGGAAGAAGTGAAGAATCCGTTGCTGGAAGAAATGAAAGAAGTGGGGAGAAGGCTGAGGGAGAAAGGGTATGTTACTTCCACATATGGAAATATAAGCGTAAGATACGGAAAAAGAATGATAATAACAGCAAGCAATAGCGATTTGGGAAACCTTGGAAACGATGATTTTGTTGAGGTCGTAGACTACAATCCCGCCACAAATATTGCAATGGTTATTGGCACAAAAAAGCCTTCTCGAGAAACGCCGATGCACTGGCTTTTGTATTCTCGTGATGACATAAATGCAATAATACATACTCATAAAATTTTTGATGGCGCTCCAACAACGGAAGAAGAAAAACCTGCCGGAAGCTTAGAGCTTGCCTTTGAAGCATTGAAGACGATAGGAAGCAACAAACTCATAAATCTGAAAAATCATGGAAGTATTGCAGTTGGAAGTACATTGCGAGAGGCGATGGAGGTGATAGATTGTTAGTCAATGGAAAGCAAATGCGCTCTTTATGGAGAGATGGCGAGAAAATAAAAATGATAGATCAGCGCCTTCTTCCCCAAAAACTTGAAATTTTCACAGCAAGCAATGAGCATGATGTTGCTTACGCCATAAAAGAAATGGTTGTAAGAGGGGCGCCTGCTATTGGTAGCGCCGCCGCCTATGGCGTTGCCATGGCGAGAGATCCGAAAAAGGCTGCTGAATTGCTTAAAGCTACGCGTCCAACAGCTCATGATTTATTTTATGCCATCGATACCATTTTAAATGCGATAGAGCATGGAGAAGATGCTGTAAAAGCCGCCGATAGATATGCTGCTGCAATTATTGAAAAATGCAGGAAAATCGGAGAGCATGGGAAAAAATTGATCAAGCGTGGTTATCGCATCCTCACTCATTGTAACGCTGGTGCTTTAGCAACTCTCGACTACGGAACTGCTCTGGCGCCAATAAGAATGGCAAAAGATAAGGATATATTTGTATGGGTTGATGAGACCCGTCCTCGTCTCCAAGGATTGCTTACTGCATGGGAGCTTGAGCAAGAGGGGATAGAGCATGCCGTCATCGCTGACAATGCAGCAGGCTATTTCATGGAAAAAGGAATGGTGGATATGGTTATTGTAGGAGCGGATAGAATAGCTTTGAATTATGATGTGGCGAACAAAATTGGAACATATGAAAAAGCCGTTGTTGCAAAGGAAAATGGAATTCCGTTTTATGTAGCTGCTCCTTTAACAACTTTTGATAAAAGCATAGAGAATGGAAGCAAAATTGAAATTGAGGAAAGAGATGCAAAAGAAGTTTATGGAATTTATCCAAAAAAATTCAATGTAAGGAATCCCGCATTTGATGTTACTCCTGCAAAATATATTACAGGAATAATAACGGAGGAGGGAATAATAGAGCTGGATGAATAGAATTCTCCAAAAAGCGAGAAAAAGAAAAATAGCAGCCTGATCACGCTAAAAATAGAAAAATAATTATTTAACGAGCCATTAAATAATCATGCGTGCATTGTTTATTGGCAGATTTCAGCCATTTCATCTTGGTCATGTTGAAGTTTTAAAAAAATTTGATTTTGAATACGTCATTGCTATAGGCTCTGCTTATGAAAGCTATACAAAAGAAAATCCTTTTACTGCTGGAGAAAGATATGAAATGATATATAAAGGAATGATTGAAGCAGGAATAAAAAATTTTCATATTGTTCCCGTGCCAGACATAAATAGATATGGCGTATATGTAAAACATCTTGCTGATATAACGCCATCATTTGATAAAGTCATCACAAATAAAAAAGTTATTAGGGAAATTTTTGAAAAGGAAGGATATGAAGTTATATCCACGCCTCTGTATAAAAGAAAGGAATATAGAGGCGAGGTAATAAGGCGAAGGATTGCAAAAAAAATGCCATGGGAACATCTCTTGCCCAAGAGCGTGGCAGATTACATTAAAAAAATAAGAGGCGTGGAGCGCATACAAGCCATATATGCGAAAGATTTTTAAAATAATTTAAAAATATTGCCGAAAGCTTTATATATTATAAAGCCTTTCATTCAAGGCTTTGAGGGGTTATAAAATGGTTAGAAAAAAAAGAGCTGAAATTGAGGAAATTAAAAAATGCCCAGAATGCGGCTCAACTCGCCTTATTTGGGACTATGAAAGGGGCGAGTTAATATGCCAGGATTGTGGTTTGGTTATAGACGACACATACATTGATCAGGGACCAGAGTGGCGTGCATTTGATCCAGAGCAACGCGAAAAAAGAGCAAGAACAGGGGCTCCTCTGGATTATACAGCACCAGACAAGGGGCTCAGCACGATGATAGGGTGGAAAAATAAAGACAGTTACGGAAAATCTATTCCGACAAGGAACAGGGCGCAGCTGTATCGTCTAAGAAAATGGCAACGCCGCATAAGAGTTGGAGGCGCAAGTGAGCGCAGCTTGGCGCCTGCTTTATCAGAACTTGACAGAATCGCTTCCGATATGGGATTGCCAAGAAATGTGAGGGAAGCTGCAGCAATGATTTATAGAAGAGCTATAGAAAAGAATTTGATTAGAGGACGAAGCATCGAAGGTGTCACAGCTGCTTCCGTATATGCAGCCTGCCGCCAGACAGGTGTGCCCCATACACTGGATGAGGTTGCAGAGTCATC
>JAGGWA010000123.1 GCA_021157745.1 Thermoplasmata archaeon | reverse complement strand
GAATAAAAGTTGTACCAAGAGATTTGAAGGTGGATAATACAAAAAATTTTATAATTTCAATTATCGGGCCAAGGAGAGCAGGGAAAACTTTCTTCCTTTATGATTTGATTAAAAGAAAAAAGTTGAAAGAGAATGAATTCTGCTTTGTTAATTTTGAGGAGCCTATTGAAATAAAGGATCCATTAAAACTGCCTTTTTTCCACCAAGAAATTTATGGAAAAGAGCCAAAATTCTTATTTTTTGATGAAATCCAAGAATTAAGAAATTGGGAAAAAATTGTTTATTCTTTCTATGAGAAAAAGAAATATTTTATTTTTATAACTGGCTCTTCTTCAAAATTACTGAGCAAGGAGATTGCCACTCTGCTTAGAGGAAGAACTATCTCATATTTTATCTATCCATTCTCATTTTCAGAAATTTTGAGAGCAAGAGAAATTAAGATAGAAAAAGTTCTGAGTGGCTATAAAATAAGCAAAATCAAAAATTTGCTGATGAATTGCTTGAAAAATGGCTGCTTCCCAGATATCGTTTTAGAAAACATCATTCCATCAATATTTTTTAGAGATTATTTCACGTTGATAATTTTTAAAGATATGATGGAAAGATATGGAATTAGAAAAAGATATTTACTTGAATTCTTTTTAAAAAGTTTGATTTCTTCTTTTTCAAAAGAATTCTCCATCAATAAAATTTTCAAAACATTAAAATCACAAAGTATAAAAGCCAGTAAAACAACTCTTTATAATTTTCAAAAGATTGTAGAGGATGTTGGTTTTGCTTTCCTTTTAAAGAAATACGAAAAAAGCCTGAGAAAAATTGAAATGAGTATACCCAAAGTATATATTGTTGATAATGGAATAGCCAGCTTCCTTGAGGGGAAAATTGAAATGGGGAAATTGATGGAAAACTTTGTCTTTCTTGAACTGATTAAGAAGGGCTTTGAGCCGAATAGGGAAATTTTTTATTGGAGGGACTATCAGCAAAGAGAAGTAGACTTTGTTTTAAAAGAAAGATCGAAAGTGAAGCAATTAATTCAAGTTACCTATGCAAATGCAAGAGATGAAATAGAGAATAGAGAAATCAGAAATTTATTGAAAGCGAGTAAGATATTGAAATGCAATGATTTACTTTGCATTACTTGGGATTATGATGGAGAGGAAATTATTAATGATGAAAAGATAAGATTCATGCCTCTGTGGAAATGGCTGTTACAATGAAAATATAAGAGTTGTTATCCAATTAAATGCTTGCCGTTGCCATCAAATCTATGGCACGTTCTATAGCTTTATTTAAATGAGGTGGCAAGCCTTTAATGTTCACATCCAAAAAGCCTCTAATCAGCAATGATTTTGCTTCCTCCTCATCTATACCGCGAGCCATTAAATAGTTAAGCTGCTCTTCTGCAAGTTTTCCAATTGCTGCTTCATGCGATAGCTCTACGTTAGCGACGCTTGATTTCAACTCTGGTATTGTATGTATGATTCCTTTCCTCATAACCATTCCAGAACATTCCATATGTCCTTTCGTTTCTATTGCATTTCCTTCTATTAAGCCTCGCGATATGACTTTTGCATCCTGTGCTATTATCCTGCTTATTATCTCAGCCTTCGCATTCCTTCCATTTAATCTTGCTATGGCTCCGACATCAAAGTCTGAGTTCTTTCTTGCATATAAAATTGAATAGAATCTCGCAATAGCCTCTTTTTCTAAAATCGCAATGGGATTGCTTTCTATTTTTTTGGCAGGCGTCAATGCAATATAGTTTGATATGAATGTTGAACCTTCCTCAAGATATGCAGAGCTTCTTGGATAAACTTCAACGTTCTCTCCCCAGTTATGAATCATTGTGTATGTGAGGTAGCTTCCTTTCTTTAGATGGTATTGCGTTATGCTTGCATGCAGCCCATTGAAAGCTGTCGCCGTGCATCCAGAAATCATGTCAAGGCGAGAATTTTCTTCAAGAACAATTATATTATGCAAAATTTGGTTGAATTTGTCCGACTTTAAAAGAAATGCAGTTTGAACAGGCATTGTAACATGCTTTCCTTCAGGCACTCTTATAAAATATCCAGTTTGCCTTTTCTCAAGCACCATCTTTGTATATCTGTCCTTCCTACCAAAAAATTTGGGCAAATCATACTCTTTCAATGCTTCTTCTATTGGCATTATCTCAACATTCTTTCCCTTCTTTATTTCCTTTATGAAATCATCCTCTGCAAGGAATGACGCCTCTCTTTTCATCTTTCTATCAAATCCCACTTTTTCAAGCTCTTCCATTTTTTCACCTGCATTTCTTACATTCTTCATATCCATTTTCCTTTATGTTTTTCAAAACTTCATGAGGTGGTCCGCTGCATATTATTCTCCCATCTATAATAATGTGAGCGAGATTTGCCTCAATAAAATCAAGGATGTAACCAGTATGCGTTATTATTATGGCTGATTTTTTTCTTTCCTTTATTCTTTTATTTTTTTCCAGTAATTCATTTATCACCTTCGATATTATATAGATGTTTTCCATATCCACGCCAGACTCGGGCTCATCGAGCAAAAGTAAATCTGGCTTTTGAGCGGCTATCTGCAAAATTTCGGCTCTTTTCCTCTCCCCTCCAGAAAATCCCTTGTTTATCTCCCTCTTAATGTAATCCTTCATATTCAATTTTTCCACATATTCCTTTACTCTGTCTTTGCCTATCTTTTCAAGCAACTTTTCCATCTTTAAATTTATCTCTGGAGGATTTTGAAAAGCTAGCCCAATGCCAAGTTTTGCACGTTCCCATATCGGCAAGTCATTCAGCAACTTTCCTTTAAAAATGATCTCTCCTTCTTTTATTTTATATGGTGGCAAACCCATTATCGCTGCCAACAATGTTGACTTGCCTGAGCCATTTGGTCCAAATATTGCATGAACCTCTCCTTCTCCTATCTCAAGATCAACGCCTTTCAATATCTCCTTTCCATCTGCTTCCACTTTCAAATTCTTTATTTTCAGCATTTAGGCTGAAATGCAATCATCTATATAAATTTTAGGCTAATCCAAAAAATTGAGCATATTTTTCAATGTTTTGATTGATCTTGTCGTAACACAAAATTCTTCTCCAAAGCATTTCCTAAGAGCTTTTTCAATTTTTGAACCTATGCTTGCGTATTGCATTCCTTCTGGCTTATAAAAGATTATATTGTCATTTCCATACATGCCAACAATTTCTATTCCAGCATTTTTTAGACATTCAAGTATCTCTTCCTTTCTGTAATTCTTGTTGCCAAACATGCTTATTCCCTT
>JAGGWA010000153.1 GCA_021157745.1 Thermoplasmata archaeon | reverse complement strand
TGAGATGGATGTCGTGAAAATATATGCTCAGGTTGGCCCTGGATGGATTGTTTAGGTTATTTCAAGTCCTCCAAATGTTCACATTCCGAAACTTTTTATAAATAAATTTGCATTATTATCATGGCGTAGAATAAAATTTTTGGAGTTTTTGTAGCAGGCTTGCTTTTAAGCATCGTGATTCAGCCATCCTTGGGAGAAACAGAATCAGTTAAAGCAGAAGTTGTTGAATACAATGGCTATGCCATGGAAAAAAGAACAATGAGATTATCAATGGATAAAATAAGAGAAATTATCGACGCAAAGGGAAAGGAAAAGATAGATTTGCTTGAAAAATATGGACTGATTTCAGATGATCTCGACAATCTTAACAGAACATCGTTTGCGTTCTTTGGAAACATTTTGCATATGCCGTTCATATTAACATCTTTCTGCAAAATAAATGCTGTTTATGTTCTTGGAGGAGATTATCGTATTGGGCTACCAATAACAGGCATAAAAAAACTTTTTGGTTCAAGCATGTTTTCATACGATTTCGCCAACGCCGCCTGGGGGGCGCTGGGTGTTGTGGAGGTTAAAGGGCTGCTGAGGAGCCATACAATGGTCATGGTTCCAAGCTTTATGACAAATATTGGATTTGTTGGCGTGCATATTCATATTCCGATGCTGCTCGATATATATCATGGCTACTCTGCCTTCACTTTCGCCATCGGCTTTGGAATGAAGAGTGTTACATTCAACGTGCTTGGCTTCTTTGTAATAGGGATAATAATCGGAATGGCAATCATGGGGATGATGCCACAGCAGTCTAATCCATAAGGTATTTCTTCGCCAATCCTAAAAGCGAGGGCTTCGTTATCAACTTTTTAATCAAAAAGCTGAGCTTTGCCTGTGTTAGCTGGTATATGTCCTCTCCCTGCAGAATGTCGGCAAGCAATTCAAAATCTTTATCTTCCAATTTTTCCAAGAAGGAACGCAATTTCATAAGCTTTTTCGTTTTCTCTCCATATTCAGCTTCCCACATTTTCTCATATTCCTGCAATTTTTCCTTTGATAAATCACCGGATTTCAAAGCTTTTTCTGCAACTTCAGCTGCCATAATGGAAGAATGTATGGCTCTCGTTATTCCTCCACCATGAATTGGATTTACAAGCTGGGCAGCATCTCCAACAAGCATAACGCCGTCTGCAACCATTTTTGTGAAATGAGCTACGGGAACGCCGCCAGCATTTATTTCGATAGGCTGAGCATTCTTGAAAATTTCTTCATGCTCTTCTATGAATTTTTTGAGATAATCATAGGCTCGCATTTTTGCTGCCTTTTCAAGGATGCCAAGCCCCACATTTGCAGAGAATGCTTTTGGAAATATCCATGCGTAGCCAAGCGGCGCAACCTCGCGGCCAAAAAAGAGATGGATGTAATCATAGCTTGCATTCACGCCTGCCATCTCAAATTGAATTCCAGAATGGTAATCCGTTATTCTGTTGACAGTTTTCAAGCCAGCCCATTTTCCAACCTTGCTTTCCACGCCATCTGCTCCTATAACGAGCTTTGCTTCTATTTCTTTTATGCCTTCTATGGTACGAACTCTAACACGCCATGCATTGCCGTGTTTTTCCATTCCAATGGCGAGGCTCTTCACCATATATTTTGCTCCCGCCTTTATAGCCTGGCTTGCCAAATCTTTCTCAAACACCTTGCGCTCAAGCACAAACCCTTCCATTCCATGTCCTTCCATTGTTACAGCCTTTCCAGAAGGTGCATACAAAATCGCTCCCTTTATTTTTCTTGCAATGCTCAGTGGATTGACCTTTATTCCGAGCTTTTCAAATCCATGTCCGGAGACGCCTTCAGCACATCTTTTTGGTGCACCTATTTCCTGCCTTTTCTCAACGACGAGTGTCTCAAAGCCGCGAGATGCCATTTCCTTGGCCATAACGCTGCCAGCTGGGCCTGCGCCAACAATCAAAACATCAATCATTTTCTCCCTCCATACTCAATGCCCCAACAGGACAGAATTTTATACACAGCTTGCAGCCAATACAAGCCTCGTTTATCACAATGCGAACCTCATCGAGTAGCATTGCATCCACAGGGCAAACGCCAGCGCACCCGCCGCAATACAGGCATTTGCTTTCATCGACATCAATCTTGAAATCCATAGTAGGAATTTGTAAAAAATATTTTAATCTTTCAGTTTTTTTTTGTGATGAGGAAAACAGATTAGCTACCATTTTGATTTTTCCTTCTGGAGTTTAAAATTTATTGAAAATTACATGAATCAACGATTGTGCTGAGTCACCCATATATAAAAGGAAGACGAGTGATATGAATGTATTCAAGTATGGACGTGCATAAGGATTCTAAGCATAGCAGAGTAAACTCCAAAATATATTCTTTAAATACCAAACTATAACAAAAATGATGAAAGATATAAAAAGAAGGAGGAAAGGGGCGGAGGCGCACCCCTTGACTCTGATTTTATGAAAATATAATAATAGAGGGAAGAGAGGCGGGCTATGCTTAGACATTTACTGTCCAAGTGCCAATGATTGTGTTGGTTGGATTATATTTTAGAGTTATCTGGACGTTACCGGTTACGCCTCCTATCTCAAAATAATCTCCTGCAGTAACGTATCCGGAGGCACCAAAATTGGTACTGTTCACAACAGTCCAAGAAGTACCTACTGTATGAGGAGTTCCTCCATTC
>JAGGWA010000152.1 GCA_021157745.1 Thermoplasmata archaeon | reverse complement strand
TCCCTGTAATAAGCTCTTTTACTTCTTTTATACTCATTTCTCCAAGCAATTCATTCTTTTTCAATTCATATAAAAATGAATCTATGGCAGCATTTGCCTTCATTCTTCCCACGAAAGATGCATTTTTTCCATGCAATACAGCAATTGCTTTTCCTGCATTTTCTCCCATTCTTTTCAATTTCATTGCCTCATCCAATGAAATTTTCTTTTCTATTCTTTTTACTCCATGCATTGTATATATTTCCACTGGAAAATCGATCATTTTTGCTTTTGTTGTTGCTGATGCTGTTGCCATTGAATTTCCAACTGGAATAAAAGAAGCAAGAAGAAGAATAGCAATAGCTGTAATGGAAAATATTTTTCTCATTTTCCTATCTTCATTGTTCACATAACAACATCCATTTTCTGGCTTTAAATTTTTGCTTTGCTTTTCATCCCATCCTTCCGCGTATTCTATAACCAATTGTGGTATAAAATCTCCATTTTCTTTTGAATAGAAGTATGTTATGGATATGTTTGCGCTTCCCCATCTATTTTCATCTGTTATCTTCCATCCATAGTTTGTTGCCTGCCCATTAACAATTTTATCCCTTTAATCTTACTTCTATAACCACTTTTTCAGCCTGTCAAAAAATTTTATCTCTTTCATGCGCTCATCATGCTATAAGCCATGGGAAAAACTTTTCCATGCTTCCGTTATTTCATGCCTTGATAAATCAATCAGCTTCTTTCCATTGTCGTATATTACAATCCCATCTCCCTCAACTTCCCCAATTTTATGAAATGGAATTCCTTGAAATGCATCATGAAATTTTTCTTCATCTTCGATCTCAACAATCCATCTTGTATTGCTCTCTGAAAAAAGCTTAAAATCGCTTCTAAGCTCAGCTATGTTACTCAAATCAATTCTTGCCCCTTTGCCAGCCATTATCATCTCTGCAACGGCGACGGCTATCCCGCCATTTGAGACATCATGGGCTGCTTTTATAACCCCTTTTTCTATTGCTTTCACCATCGCTTCCATTCCTTTTTTTATCGCCTCTGCATCGCTCCTTGGAACAATTCCGCCGTTTATCTTCATAACGTTGTAATATTCGCTTCCCCCCATCTCTCTTTTTGTCTCTCCTATTAAATATATTGCATCTCCATCTTTTTTAAATTCGGGAGTTGCTATTTTCCGAATATCATTTACTATACCGATTGCCATTATCGTTGGTGTGGGCGGAATAGAAATGCCATGCCATTCATTGTAAAAGCTGACATTTCCAGAGATGAAAGGGATGTTGAGGCGGGAGGCAAAATCATGCAATGCCCTTACACTTTCATAAAACTCTCCCATTCTTTCTGGCTTTTCAGGATTTCCAAAGTTAAGGCAATCCAAAAATGCATCTATTCTTGCGCCGACGCTTGCTAAATTACGAATTGCTTCATCTATCGCGGAAGCTGTTCCCCAGTATGGATTTATGCTTGTATAATAGGGATTCACATCCGTCGTTACTGCAAGTCCTCTAAATGAGTTGCGTAATGGCTTTATTATTGCAGCATCTGTATGTGTTTCATATGGAAAGCCATGCAATGGTTTCAGAACGCTTCCTCCTTTAACTTCATGATCATACTGCCTTATGATCCATTCTCTGCTTGCCACATTCGGTGATGATAGAATTTTGAGAAACACTTCCTGCAAATCAGGCATTTTGAAATCTGCATAGCTTTCATCTATGGCCGGCTTTTTCCATTCCCTTTCATATTCTATTCCAGCAACTCTGAAAGCAAGCTCCACATCTTCAACAAGCTGCCCTTTATAATATACCTTTATCCTTCCTCCTTCCACAATTTTTCCTATAACGACTGCTTCAACATCCCAGTCATCGAAAATTTTTAACACAGCATCGACATTCGAAGACTTTACAGAAAGGAGCATCCTTTCCTGGCTTTCAGAAATCCATATCTCCCACGGCTCCATATTCGGCTCTCTCAATGGCACCCTGTCCAGCCATATTTCCGCTCCCAGCCCGCCAGCATATGCCATCTCGCTTGCTGCGCATGAAAGCCCGCCCCCACCCATATCCTTCATGCCCTCTATTAAGCCACGCTCATTGCATTCCAAAACGGCATGGATAAGAGGCTCTTTCGTTATGGGATCGCCAAGCTGGACAGCTGTCATTGATTCCTCCTCGCTTTCCTCTCTCAGCTCTTCTGAAGCAAAAGTAACGCCATGGATGCCGTCTCTTCCTGTTTTTCCTCCAGCATATATGTAAACCTCGCCCGCATTTTTCACCCTGCTCCTTATCATTTTTTCCTTTTCAACTATTCCAATGCATCCCACATTAACGAGGCAATTTTGAGTGTAGCGAGGATGAAAATAAACGCTTCCCGCTATCGTAGGAATTCCAACTCTGTTTCCATAATCTCTTATTCCCTCAACAACTCTCTTGAATAAATAGCGAGGATGCTTTATCCCATGTGGCAATTCATCGTGGCCAATGTTCAAATCCCCAAAGAAAAGAGGATCGATCAAAGCAATTGGTTTTGCTCCCATGCACAGAACATCTCTTATTATGCCTCCTATGCCTGTGGCGGCTCCTCCATACGGCTCTATGGCAGAGGGATGATTGTGGCTTTCTAAGGCAGCAACATAGTAGTGGCGGGAATCAAATTCAACAACGCCAGCATCTTCTCTCACAACAACTTTATCCTTCCCTATTTTGTATAAAAATTTCCGAAGCAATGGTTTTGATGATTTATAACAGCAGTGCTCACTCCATGCATGTGCTATTGCTTGTAGCTCAACATCTGTCGGAAGGCGTTGTTCTCTTTTAAAATATGAAGCGATTTTTTTCATCTCATGCAGATTCAAAGCCAAGCCCATTCTTCTGCTTATTTCAATTAGCTCTTCATCGCTGGCCTTCAACAGATCAATTCTATAAACATATCCATCCTTCCTAAGCAGATGTTCAATCATTTTCTCTTATTATATCAATTTTGTAATCATTTATTACAGGATTCGCAAGGAGGCGGCGGCACATGGCCTCGATTCTATCCCTTGCTTTTTCTTCATCATCTCCTTCAATTTCTATCTCAAAAACTTTCGCAACCTTAACATTCTTCACTTCATTGAATTGCAGCAGATTCAAAGCTTTCTTAATGTTTTTTCCTTCGGGATCAACAATACCTTTCTTAAGTTTGATCTCGACTCTCGCTTTCAACATCAACTCACTTCTCCCTGATAATGGCATACTGGACATCTGTAAATGAGAGGCCTCTCCCCTGTATCAAATATTTCAAACTCATTTCCACATTTATCACATTGCACAGAAATCCTTTTCCCTTTTACACTCTTGCCTCGAAGTACTCCTTCCATTCCACAATTTGGGCATTTATATTTCAATGGCCTCACGCCAGTATCTCTTATCGTAAAAACGGTTTTGCAATTGCTGCAAACAATCTTTTTAATTGCTTCTGAAACAATCTTTATTTCTTCTTCTTCCTCCATCGGAGCAGTGATATACAACAAAATTTCAATGATTATGAAAGCTGCATATATCACGCTTCCAATTATACTCCATCCTTTGAAAGAGAGATACAAATCATAGCTCCAGAAAAACTCATTTGCAGCAACCAAAATAAGCCATATGAAGTAAAGCAATGATGCTACAAATATCACTCTTATTATTGTTTTTCTATCCATCTATGGAGTTATTCTTTGTTTATATATAAATTTTTATAAGATTTCCCTCAACTCCTTTCTTCCGAGCATGCTGAATGGAAGCAGCCTGCTGTATGCATGATATGTGGCGAATGCTGACAGAAAAATTAAAAGACTTAAAAGGAAGAGAAGATATGCAGCATTGTATTTGAGATTGAAAATGAGGAGCAAAATTGTCCATACAATGAATGAAAAGAAAAATGCATAGATGAAATGCTGTGCCTTCCTCTCCTTTTTTATCCCGATTGCAATGAGAATCGCTGAATATGATGTAAGGAGTATAACCATAATTGGAATGCTGGCTATAGCTATGCCATACACGCTGGTTTCCACACTCCTTATAAATATTGGGGCGAATGGGGCGGCGTAGCCTGCGCCCATGGCGGCGCCATATATTGGTGTGGCGTCGTCTCTCAAAAAGCTGGCATTCAGAACCATAAATTTGGATGTTTGCTCGATGAACGAGAATGACAGTGCAATTATGAAAATATCGCCAAGATAAATCTTCTCGCCTATTTTTATGTTAAAAATTTCAATGAGATATATGAATAAGCCGAGGGCAAAGCCTATCACGAAAGCAAGAATAGCTTTTTTCTCCCTGAATTTCCCTTCATACCTTCCAACTATGAAATAAAGGAAGAAAATGGCAGGCACAAGTCCAAGAGGGATAAGCAATGAATGCAATTCCATGAAAATAAAGGACAAATCATATTTATTGTTATGGCATTAAAAACATGCTCATCATTGGAGCTGGAAAAATTGGAGTTGCGATTCAGCATGATTTGCTCAGGAATGACATCGACGCCAGAATATGTGATGTTGTTGAAAAAGACCTTCCAAATTTTTTCAGACTTGATGCAAGAGATACAAGCTTGTTGATAAGGGAAATGAAAGGAGAAGATGTCGTAATAAGTGCATTGCCCTACGATTTTAACTATAAGCTGGCAAAACTTGCGATAAAAACAAAAACGAATTTCATTGATCTGGGAGGAAATAGCGGCATAGTTGAAAAAGAACTCGCTTTGCACAACGAGGCGAAAAAAGCTGGCATAACAATCATTCCAGATTGCGGGCTGGCGCCTGGCATGAGCAACATAGTTGCATATCATTTATGGGAGGAGCATGGTGGCAGAAAAATTCATATTAGAGTCGGCGGTCTGCCATTGCATCCAGAACCCCCTTTAAATTATGCCCTTGTTTTTTCAGTGCATGGTCTGATAAATGAATATGTTGAAGATGCCATAATAGTGGAAAATGGAGCAATAAGGACAGTAGAATCATTAACCGGGCTTGAAGAAATTGAGATAAATGGAAAGAGATATGAAGCTTTTTATACACATGGTGGAACATCAACGCTTCCAAAAACATTGCATGGAGTGAAAGAGCTTGATTATAAAACAATAAGGTATAAGGGCCATTGTGAGAAAATTTTGCTGTTAAAGCAGCTTGGATTTTTTGAAAACGAAGCAAGACAATTCACAGAAAAAATACTTGAAAAAGCTCTGCCTAAAGATGCAGAAGATTTTGTTGTTGCGAAAATTTATTCTGAGAGCATGGAGGCAATTTTATATGATAGACATGATGGAGTATTTACGGCAATGCAGCGCACAACAGCTTTTCCAACTGCCATAATAGCAAATATGATCGGTAACGGGGCCATTGAAAAAGGAGCATATCCTCCAGAGCTTGCAATCGATTTCGAAAAATTCATGGAAGAGCTAAGAAAAAGAAGCATAGAATGGAAGTTAAAATAAAATTTAATTGAATTAAAAAAATATTTTAAATAGTGCATTCATTATATTATGCAATTGCTGTTATGGTTTTTCGTCTTCGCTGGCATTGCAAATTTTTCAGGAGGACTTGTATCGGTTATTTCATGGTTTTTTGTTAGAAAAAAATATGGAAAGGCGAGGCAGGAAAAAAATAAGAAAGCGAGCATAATAATTCCGTTTAAAGGAAAAAATGTTGACAATATTGAATACTTCCTAAAGCAGGATTACAATGATTATGAAGTGATAGTTGTTGTGGATAGCATGGAGGAAGCAAATGAAATAAAAAGTAAATTTGGAGTTAAAGTGGAGATAACAGAAAAGTTGCCAAAATGCAGTGGAAAAATTTCTGCAATGCTCACAGGCATTAAAAAAAGCAATGGTAACATATACATCTTTGCAGATGCTGATATAAAGCCACATGAAAAATGGCTTTCTTATCTGGTTGGAGGAATAGAAAAAAATTCCATTGCAACGAGTTATAGATGGTATTTTGAAAACAAGCTACTGAGTGTATGGAATGCAAGCGTCGCTTCCATTTTATTCTACAATGCTTTCAATTTTGCATGGGGAGGGAGCATGGCGATAGCTAAAAAAGATTTTGAAAATCTTGGAATCGCTAAAATATGGAGGGAATCGTTGGTTGATGATTTGACCCTGACAATGAAAGCAAAGAAAAGCGGATACAAAATAAATTTTGTTCCCCAGGCCATATCTGAGGCTGAAGAGGAGGAGCATATGATAAAATGGATGAACAAGGAAATGGCATGGATTCGGTATTATTTTCCTTCCTTATGGGGGCTGGCTTTGTTCATAACCTTGGCGATGCGGGCTGGCGTTGTGGCGGGTTTTGTTATATTTTTCTTTCATCCTGTTACTGGTTTCATGCTTTTTTCGCCAATCATATTTGATATTTTCAGGGGGTGGCAGGAATATGCGACATTTACGGAACTAATGGAATATGATCGGGATAGATTTTTCCCATGGTATGTTCATGCTTTTTTGAGACCATTGATTCCTTTCATACTTGCGTATAATTTGATTTCATCTGCTTTCATAAGGGAAATAGAGTGGGGTGGTAAAAAATATAAAATAGCTCGCAATAAAATTGATGGCTCTGCTTGAAATACTGCAATCATCGCTCGTTCCAGCAATAATTTTATCTGGGGCGGGTCTGATAAGCTTGAGTCTCCAGAATAGATATGGAAGGGTTATAGACAGAATAAGGGCTTTCCATTATGAGATGCTCCGTAAAGATAAAGCCTCAAAATTTGCAGAAGAGCAACTTGACATACTCATAAGGAGAGGAAGGCTTCTCAGAAACTCAATGACAGCCATGTTGCTATGCATTCTTTTCGCCGTTTTAACAACAATTTTACTCCTTTTCCATTCAATATTTTCAATAAATGCCTTCATAATCCTTTTATTTTTCTTCATCTCTCTCCTTTCTTTATTCTTGGCCATGATTTTTGCTGTAATAGAAATATTTATTTCATATGATGCGGTTATAAAGGAAGATGAAGCAGTTAGAGGTTAATATAAATGGAATAAAAGCAATCATAAATGAATGTGGGGAGCGTTTCATAATATGCTGCCATGGACTGTACTCCAGCAAGGACAGCAGGAAATATGTTGAAATCTCCGAATTGGCATGCAAAAATGGTTTTTCGAGTGTGAGATTTGATTTCAGAGGATGTGGAGAAAGCCAGGGGAATTTTTATGAATCCACTCTTTCAAACAGGCTTAAAGATTTGCATGAAGTTGTTGAGTATATTATGCAAAATTACAATGCGAGCATTTCTTTGATAGGGTCCTCTTTTGGAGGAATGGTTGCAATAGCATATGCATATAAAAATGGTGTTAAACCAGTTGTCACCATTTCCACACCTTACAAAATAGATGGAATAGAAAAAAATTTTGTTGAGGATGCGATGAAATATGATTTGCTTGAAATGGTGAAAAAAATTTCGCATATACTCATAATTCACGGGAAGAATGACGAGCTCGTTCCATTTGAGCATGCTGAAAAACTGTATGAAAATGCCATGGAGCCGAAAAAAATATTGCTGTTCAATACGGATCATTCTTTTTCCGATGATGTAGAAAGGAGGAAAGCATTGGAGGAAGCAATTGCATGGATAAAGAAATTCAAATTTTAGTCTTCAAATAATCATACTGAGTTTTTATGAGGGAATAGATGAATCCTGCAACCATTCCAAGAAATTTTATTTCAAATGCTCTCCCTATCAATTCACCAACGATGGCAGGAACGCTCCATATCAAAATGAAATTGAATAAACTGAATCTGCATCTATCCCACTCCTTTTTCCATATATCAATCACAATAAAATATTGATAAATTGTATAAAAACTTTATTTCAAGTAAAAGGGTAAAAGAGCGATGAAATTGTAAATGAAATGAGCCGTTATAGGGGATGCAATATTTTTTGTTTTGTGCATTAAATAGCCGAGAACAATGGAAAAGGAAAAAGTTGCAACAATTTCAATCATTGCTTTATATTCAATATGGGCGAGGGAAAACATCATGGATGTTGCTAGGATTGCTATGATGCAGTTGCTTCCTTTCTCCAGATGGTTCTGTATCAGTCCTCTGAAAAAGATTTCCTCGCTTAAAGCGGAGAGAGTCGGGAGAAGGAAAAGAATATAGATGTTAATGGAGGAGGCAATTCCCTCTGCCAGCGGATTCTCCTCCTCATAGCCAATGGCATAGATGACCAGTGATGAAGCTAAAATGAATGCGAGGGCGGCAATTATGCCATAAAAAATCGATCTCGTTATATCTCTGCCTTTAAAGCCAATGGCATCTAAAGCATTGCTCCATGAGCCATGCAGAAGAAAAGCAACCAGAATGCCGCCGCCGCCCATGATGGCGAGATTGAAAAGCATCGACAGAATTAAAATGGAAGGCGAGATTTGAATGCTTGTGCTGCTAAAAAAGGACAGGAATGCAGAGCCGTATATCATGGCGAGGATGAATGAAAGCAGCAGCATGGCAGCGAGGCGCATATAGAAAAGTTTTTTATTCTTTTTCTATATTATGGCGGAGGGCCCGTGGGGTAGCTTGGTTTATCCTTCCGGCTTTGGGAGCCGGAGACTCCGGTTCAAATCCGGGCGGGCCCATAATTTTTTACAGATAGAGGACTGCAATGGGTATATAAATGTTTTAATTTGCTTGGCACCCCAAATTGCTGGTTGAAAAAGAAAACCATTTCTTCTTATTCTTTGACGGCTTTTTATTACCTGTAAAATAGCGCTGAGGGGGGGATTTGAACCCCCGAGGGGCAAAGCCCCACAGGCTCTCCAGGCCTGCGCCTTCCCGGGCTAGGCTACCTCAGCTTTTCCACATTGTTGGATATGTGCCAGGCTTCATTATGACCCTTTCTGTATCCACGGCGATGCCCTTATCATTTTCCATCATTTCCCTTGTGCTCATCAAAGCTTTTCCAATTGCAACTGCCTCGCCCTTTAAAGTTTTTACTATAACTACGCTTCCTTTTTTTATTCCCGTTTCAACCTTTGCTATGCCTGGCAATGCAACATTTGCACCATGACATATGGCATCGACAGCCGAATCTTTTATGATCACGGAAGGCAAATCTATGGCATCCTCTAAAGGATGAATATATTTCCTTAAAAATTTTTCTTCCCCTTCCTCCTTCCAGAAAACATAGGCGTCGAGCAGATCCTGCAGTATGACAGCATGCTTTTCCTCGAAAAGTCCGCTTTTTGTTCTCCTTAGCTCTGTCATCTCTGCCCTGCAGCCAAGAGCTTTCCCAATGTCCTTGCACAGCACCCTTATATATGTTCCTCCCTCGCACCCAACTTTGAAAAGCACATCCCTTCCATCCACTTCAAGAATATTCAGATAATAGATGGTGCGCTGGCGGAGCTGCCTCTTCACCGCCGCCTCCCTGGGCGGCATCTGCCATATCTTGCCAACGAATTTTCTCGCAACCTCCTTTATTTTTTTTGGGCTGACATCGCAGTCAATGTGCATGACTCCAACATATTCTTTTGTTGCGCCGTGCATGAGCCCTATTATTTTTGTTGCATTTTCAATGGCAACGACGAGCACGCCTGTGACATTCGGATCAAGTGTGCCACCATGCCCTGCTTTTTTGACATGCAATATGTCCTTAACCCAGCTCGCAACCTGATGGCTGCTTGGCCCAGCTGGTTTGTCAATGGCTACGACTCCATTTTCTATAAGCTCCTCAATGCTCCTTTTATGTGGCTCTTTCCCGAAATCTGGGCTTGTTTCTGCCTCTTCTTTTGTTAAACATCTTCTTTTTTGCATTGCCATTTCTCAATACGCGAGCTATATAAAAACTTTGAATGTAACATACTCAAAAATAAAAAAGAAGATTCATCTATTCCTTTTCTTAAGCCATATTATTGTAGCTATTGCTACAGCTATTGCGACAATTTCAAATCCAGGCTGTTTTCCTCCACCTCCCTTGCCTTCTTCTTTTTCTATGCCCAGCGTTGCCATAGCATCCCCAAAATTATTCCATATGTCTTTTAGCTCATTATCCTTATAACTGCTTACATCTATGCTTTCTCCCGTTACAACGGCTTTCTTATTTTTATTCACCTCTTCATAGCTTACTCCATTATCCACGCCAACGCTTCCATTCATTACATACAGCGATGCCGTTTCATTTTCCACGCTTAAAACAAACTCGCTATGTGGCGTAATTTTAATCTTGCTTCCCGCTTTGTATGTTGTTCCAGCATTACTTTTAACAATAACGCTACCCTGCACAACTTTTATTCCATCCTTTTCAAATTCTATCGTTGCATCACCAAACCATCCGTAATACATAGCAAGTATTTCTTCCATTGGATTTCCATTCAAATCATACAAAATCATATAGACTCCATCTCCTTGGCTAAAGTCAGCTTCTATCCTCGTATTTTTCTCAATGAAAATACAGCATGCCATTCCATCTGAAACATCTGTGGCACCATAATATGGCTCTTCAACTGTGTAAGGCGTATTTCCTACATTTACTTCTACACTTGTAAACCATGATGGCTCCACAGCTATAAGCAATGGATACCCATATAATCCATCTGTTTTTCCAGCATATGCATTACTATGCTGACATACTCCACACTCATATCCTCCCTTCCATATTAAATCAACATATGATAGATCCTCCTCGCATTCTGGCTCGATGGCAACAATGAAAGGAATTACATCATGTATGGAGTATGGATAATGCTTCAGATATTTGTTGCATAACTCACAAGCTCTTGCAAAAATTTCGTATGTTTTGGCTTGTGGATTATCCTTGTATTTATACTTTACATAATTCAGATAAAGACCATTTAAAAGCAAACCCGCTACAGCTCCCTCCATCTTGTCTCCTTCTTTGCCAAAATATCCTGAAGATGCATAGTAATCATTGGAGGGAAGATAATAGTCATCTATTAACTTCTTTTCTTTTACATAATCAACCATTAGAGAGGCAAAGAAACAACTGTGGGCTTCTTCAAATGCAAAGTAAATGTTTGTAATCTGGTAAGTATTTATATGATCTATATCCAATAATCTTCTATATCTCCATCAACATAATGATATGCATGCTGCTTTATTGCGTGAGCAAATTCATGGAAAATTGCATCAAAATCCCCATTTTTTCTATATAAATC
>JAGGWA010000022.1 GCA_021157745.1 Thermoplasmata archaeon | reverse complement strand
TGAATTCAACAAGATTTTTTAGAATATGTCTGTCCAGTATAGCAAGCTCGAAACCTTTGCCAATATTTCTTAAAAAATGGCTCGCCTCTTTATATCCATAGCCCTTTATGTTTTTAACGAGCCATTCTCTCGCTTTTATGGCATCCATGCCATTCAATCTCTGCAAAAAATTTTTGTTGAATACACTTCTTGCTTCAACAATATATCTCGCTTTATTAAATCTGAATCTCACTCCTTTTAGCTCTCTGGCTATTTCATCGACGCTTCCATCCATGACAATATTTTTTTTGAACATCCTTTCCACAGCATTCCAGCATACCTCTGCCTTTGATTGGGGCGTGAGGATGCAGAAAATGAGTTCTTTGAATACCTTTTCCTCATCCTTTCCAACGCTCTTAAACTCTTCAAGTTTTTTTGCAATATCTTCTTTTATAAAATAAAAGAGGGAACGAAGCTCTTGCAATTTTTCCATTAACTGTAGCCTCCAAGCATTAACGAAGGATCGCCAAGCAAGACCCACTGCTCGACTGTCTTGACATGTCCTGCTTCCATATCCGTCATATCAAAGCTGCTGATGTAAGTTGCGATAGCCTGGCTATGAGCGTCGCCAAGTATGTGTAACCCGCTTCCATACTGCTTGAAAAATTCGATGGTAATCCATGAGTCGCCGCCGCCTGTTGTGCATGCCCTGCCTGGCATTCCATAGCCAAGTCCAGTATTTCCAATGCTTGCGATGCTTCCACCATTCGGATTCCTGACGAGGCGCCAGCTCAAGCACTCTGGAACTGGCTGCCCATATGTCCACATGTAGTTGTTCCAGGGCAAAAACAGAGAGAATATATTAAGGAATGCTGGTATGGCTGAGACATTGAACTGGCTGTTGTGGCAGCCGCCGAGCATAGCCACAGGAAGCTTTTCTCCATTTTTAAGGCTGTCTGCAGGGAATAACGGGAAGCCAATGTATGGGAACCATGGTTTTAGTGCTGTAACTTGCAATCCAAGCAAACTGCTATGTCGCCTGTTTCCGGGTATGCCAGGCAAGTGATCGGCCCAGACATTTGGACTTCCGTGTCCAGACATGAAGAAGAAACCGCTCCCACTATTCCAGGCATTTAAAACATCATTTTGTCCCGTAAATTTACCATTGGAACCCCACAGTATTACGCGTTCAAAATCAGATGGCATGTAATATAAGGCGCCGCCTCTCCCCATCACCGCTTTTTCTCCTGTTGTCCATTCTCCTTCATAATACATCTCGGTATTGTTTCGCCATGCTTGAAATACAACATTGCCATTGCTATCATTTATCCATACATGTATACTCGTTAAATTTCCATATGGCTCGGGGTCATAGGATTTGCCCCTTATAATCAAAACACCATTTTCATAACTTATATTTGCCCAGTGGAAGAATTCATTGCAGTACGCCTCGCTCTCGCCTGGGTTATAGAAATAATCATCTTTTCCCAAGACATCGCCGTTTGATACAGAAACGATTTTGGCTATTGGGGGCGCTGGATATCCATTTTGTAATTCTGGTATTTTATAATCGTCGTGGTTGAAGGTTATCTTTGTCTTTGCATTGTGATCAATTGTGACGTGGGTTACATCTATTGGTCCTTTAACACCCTTACTATTTATGCTCTGAGCATATATGGTGTATTCTCCATCAGGCAGGCTCTTCGTATCCCATTTTATATTCAAATCCTGCTGGTCAAGGAAGCCATCGCCGGAAACAACAATCATCCTTTTGAACCATGACTCATCGCAGCCCTGCTCATATCTTATTATCTTATCAACAACAGTCTTCGCTTCCTTCAAACTTCTACACGCAAGCCTGCCAACATACACATCAGGATATAAATCAAGCATGCTGTCGTTGGCGACGCCTGGCTTGTTCCATGCTGCAAATATGCCGTCATGATTTGGATCCCAGTCCTCGAATTCTCCCCCCTCCTTGTATATGTCAGCATAGTATAAATCGCTTGCAAATCCTGGATCATGGAGAGCTTCTGCAAGTGGGTATTTAGGATTGTCATACAAATTTGTATATCTTACAGGAACATACCATCCTTTAACGCCTGCATTTGCATTGTCTCTTGCCTTTGCATATATCTGCGATCTTAGCCCGCCGAACAACAATACATATTTTATTCCATATTTCTCTATAGCATCCTTTATGAAATACTTTATTTTCTCTGGCTCATCTCTTCCACTATAGTTTTGGTATATCTCGCTTGTTGTCATAACAAAAGTTGACACACCAACATTATTTTTATGCTCCGCAAGTCTTTCCGCTTCCTTTTCAAATTCTGGAGGTGTTATTATTACAAGTTTGTATATGCTGCTTGAAGGCAATCTTTTTTCTGGTGGCGTATATTCAATTTTTATATTCGCATTTTTTGCAACTTCTATTTTATTCAGGGCTGGAGCATATCTAACTGGATAAAAATGAATTGAAACAAAAGTGACGTGCTTGCCATATTTGTTCAATCCACATCCAACTTTATATGTATAGTGGCTTCTGGGATAAAAATCCTTACTCTTGTAAATGCTCTTGTCAATTGAAACTTTATAATCTATGTCCATAGGAGAATATGGAAGCAATGGAACAGGCCCATATGATGGAGCAATTTTAGCATTCAATTTTTTAACTTCTGTTCCATCTATACTAATCTCTATTTTCTTCACCCTCACTCCAAAAGGCAATTCTATAACTTTATTTACCACAGGCAAAATCGGCTTACCTGGAGAATATGAATATGTGGCCTTCTCCATGTTTATTGTAACATAGTTTCCATCTCTTTCAATTGAATAATCTGGCACGCTAATCTTTATAATTTTTTGATATTCTTTTGTTTGAGGAAATGCAGTCACGCCTCCAATTATCAAAATCCCCACAATTATAACAGATAGTAATGCCTTCATGCTCTTTTTATTCCTTTTTTATTTATAATTTTTTGGGCTTTGTAATGTCAAGTAGTAACATCGGTAACATTTTTTTGAAAAATATACATTTGCAGGATAACATCTCGCCATATGGTATCGATGATTATTTTATTTGGATGTCATCCAGAGCATAAAACATGGGAATGGGGAAGCGGGTATATAATTGAAAATAGCGACTATAACCAATGC
>JAGGWA010000111.1 GCA_021157745.1 Thermoplasmata archaeon | reverse complement strand
TCCATTTGGTAACGGGTGCAGCTTTCCCAATCTCCCTTACAATACAATTCGATCCATTTCCTGTCCAATTTTCCTTTATCATGAAAATAATGCATGGGACAAACAGAAAACCATTTGCATTCATGCATGAAAACCTTTAGCTTTTTATATTCCAAAATCATTTTTTCTCTCAGCTCCTCATGATAAAGCAATGAAGCTGGATGATGAACCGGATATATTTTTTTCTCGCCCAAAAACAATTTTCCATAAAATTCATCTGGTAGCTTTATTCCATATTTATTCATGATGTATTTTGTGGCATAATAGCCGAGTGGAACAATTATTTCTGGATTTATTATTTCTATCTCTCTATCCAGGAATCTACCGCATGCCTCTATCTCTTTTTTCTTAGGTTTTCTGTATTTAGGCAGCATGCATTTTATCAGATTTGTCATGTAAAACTGCTCTCTCCTCACTCCAGCCTTTTCAAATAACTCATCCAAAATCCTGCCAGATGGACCCAGAAACATCTTCCCTTTCTCGTTCTCGATTTTCCCTGGAGCCTGAGCAACTATCATCACACGAGCATTTAAATCTCCTTCTCCAAAAACTTTATGTAAGGCTGTCTTCCATAATTCACAATTTCTGCATTTTCTTATTTCGTCATTCAATGAATCCATTTTCACAATAGTAATATAGGCAGCATATTTTCTTTTTATGATTCTTGGAATAAAGGGAGAGAAAAATTCTGGAAAGACAAGCCTTATAGAAAAATTGCTTGCCGCCATAGATGGAAAAGTTGTTGTTATAAAAAGCAGTAGCCACAAAAAATTCGATGAAGAAGGCAAGGATACATGGCGTTATCGCAAAGCTGGAGCGAAGGCGGCGATAATTGTTGGAGGCGAGACAGCATGCTATTCTACAATGAGCATGGAAGAAGCAATATTGATGGCGAAGAAAATGCACCCAGATTTGATCATAATGGAGGGATTTGAAAAGGTGAAAGGCGATGTCATAGTCTCACCAGATGAAAGCGTTGAAGAAGTGCTGAAAATGATTTCATTGAAAAGAAAGAAGATTGAAATATTCGTTGATGGAAAAAAGCTGCCGTTAAATGACTTCATAGCTGAGCTTTTTTACAAAACAATTAAAGCAATGCTGTCAACGCTTAAAAATGGGGAGGGGAAGGAAATCGATATAATAATAAATGATTAAATCAGAGCCTTCAAAATCATTGAAAATGCAATCAAGATCAAAAATAGAGCAAAAGCAAGCTTGAGTTGCCTCGCTTTCGTTAATTTAGCAAATTTTGCTCCAAGCTGGGCGCCGATTATTATGCCAGGTGAGAATATCACAATCCATATTGCTTCGATATTTCCTAGCATGTAATGTTTCGCTGTGGAGGCTATGGAGGTGAATATTATGGCAAAGCTTGAAGTGGCGATGGCGGAATGGATGGGCAAGCCAACATAGGCGAGAAAAGGAACATTTATTATTCCTCCTCCAACACCAAGCAAGCCTGAAGCTAAGCCTGCAAAAAATCCACCAAAAGGAATAAGCCACGCTTTAAGCCTTCTTTCTATTAAGACATCGTGCCTTATCATCCTCATTGCAACCATTATCAAAACAATGCCAAAAATGAGTTTTAACGAGTTTTCATCTACCACCATGGTTGTCCATGCTCCAATATAAGCTCCAAATATGGACGGCAAAGCAGTCAGCAATCCAGCCTTATAATCGATGGAACCATGCTTCCTGTATTCAACAACTGCAGACAACGAGGAAAAAATTATGATGGCTGAAGATGTTCCAACAGCATGATGAATGGGCACGCCAAGAAAAGTAAGGGCAGGCACAATCAGGAAGCCGCCGCCCAAGCCAAATAATGCGGCAAGGAAGCCAATTCCTATTGCGAGCAAAAAATAAAGTATATAGGAGAGCATGAAGTAATGGATGATGCAGTTAATAATTGTTGCTGCAAAATCAAAACCAAATTTTTTTATAGGGAGTTTGCATTTAAAATGTTAGCAAATTGATGATAAAATGAGCAAACCAATTGGAGTAAGGATAGATAGCAGACAGGAAGAAATATGGCTTAAGTTTAAAGAATTTGTGGAAGAAAAATACGGGAAAAAGCATACTGTTTTGGGAAATGAACTTGTGAGAGCTTTGCAACTCTACCTTGATTTATATCAAAAGGCCTCCAAGAACAATTTTGAGAGCCATATAATAAAGAAGAAAGCTGGAGAAATAGAAATCAAAAGTTTGAAAGAAATTTCTTACGACTTGCTTAACACACTTATTGCAATATCAGGATATGCAGAAAATCTTGAAGAGGAAATAAAAGATGAGGGGGCGAGAGAAAAGATAAGAAAAATAAAGGATTTGGCGACAAAATCACTCAAAATGTTGCAGGAAAGAATAGAAGGCATGGAATGATGAAGATTGGCTTCGTTGTCAATCCTATAGCAGGCATGGGTGGAAAAGTTGGGTTAAAAGGAACAGACGGAATGTTGCAGGAGGCGAT
>JAGGWA010000060.1 GCA_021157745.1 Thermoplasmata archaeon | reverse complement strand
ATACAAAGCTAACTGACTTCTTTTAATCCATTTTTTAGAAATTTATATTAATGCCGATATAATTCAAAAAATCTGTGATAAGAATTGGCCCAGCTGGAATTCCTTTATCATGTAAGGAAAGAACAAATATTGACGGAATAATTTATACAAGATGTCTCGGGCTTTCGGCAATGGAAATAAGATTCGCTCGTGGTTTTATTAGTGAGGAGGAAGCAAAGGAAATAAAGAAAGTTGCGAGGAAAAGCGGAATAGAGATATATGTACATGCTCCATATTATATAAATCTCGCGGGAGATAAAAGAAATGTTGAAATGAGTAGAGAAAAGATAATGAAATCTTTAAGGCTTGCCCACTTAATGGGGGCCCGTGTTATGACAACGCATCTTGGCTTTTATGGAAATCTTTCAAAGAAGGAAACCATGAGGAGGATAGTGAAACATTTAAGGGAAATAAGGAATGAAGCAAAGAAAAATGGAATAGAAACATGGATAGGCGTGGAAACAATGGGAAAAAAGGAAGTTTTTGGAAGCTTGGATGAGATAATAGAAGTGTGCAAGAGGGTGAGGGGTGTTATCCCAACGCTGGACATGGGCCATATACATGCAAGATGCAACGGTTGTTTAAAGGAAAAAGAAGATTTTCAACGAGTTTTTGATGCTGTTGCAGATTTAAATTTGGATCATTACCTTATACATTTGACGGGCGTGAAATACGATAAAAATGGTGAAATATATCATGTTCCGATTAAAAAAAGCGATTTACCTGTAATAAAATTGATGGAATGCATACTCGAAAATGATTATGATGTCACCATAATATCGGAATCACCTATTGTGGAGCACGACGCTGTATATGCACAAATATTGCTTGATAGAGCAATGGAAATGATGAAATGAAATTTAAAGAATCGATAGAATACATAGGAAACGAGATCAAAAAAATACTTGCTTCAATAGATGAGGAAATAGTAAACAAAGTCATCGACCTTTTTTTCTCTTCAAAAAATATATTTGTTTACGGCGCCGGCAGGAGCGGGCTTGTCGCCAAAGCCTTTGCCATACGCCTTGTCCATCTTGGCTTTCCTGCATTCGTTATTGGGGAGACGATAACCATACCTGTTAAGAAGAATGATCTCGTTGTCCTGATATCTGGCTCTGGAGAAACTATACCGGTGACAATGACTGCAGAAATAGCTCGTCGCTTGGGAGCGAAGATAATATCGATAACAGCCAATCCGGATAGCCATATAGCCAGATTTGCTGACTTGCCGATAATATTAAAAGTGGGGGCAAAGAAAGCGGATTTGGCTCCACTTGGCACTCTTTTTGAAGCATCAGCCTGGATATTTTTAGATGGAATTATAGCAGAGCTTATGGAAAAGAAAGGAGAAGATGAGGAGAGCATGAGGAAGAGGCATGCAACCCTGCAGTAATCATTTGAATATGCCCGTTATATCAAGCTCTCTCAACTTATCTTTTGCAAATATCACTCCATCTTTTATTTCAACATATCCGTCCTTTTCATAGCCCTCCAGTATTTTTCTTGCAACCTTCATTTCGTTCATTAACTCGTTTTCAAATTCATTCAAATCAAGTTTTCCTCTTCTGCGAAGACTGATTATAAGCAGCACCACAATCGCCATGGCAATATCCTTAGCAAGCAATTTCTCAGCGTCCTCTATTTCTTCCGTTTCCTCCTCACCAAGCCGCCAGCCAAGCATGAGCAGGGCATCGCTAACCAATTTTCCAGTCCATGTGAGCATGTATTGGCCATCTTCCTTCTTTATAAAGTGAATTTCCTGCAAGGCTGCTAAAGCTCTGTTAAAAGTGGCTGTCGGTAGCTTAGTTACATCCTGCAGCTCCTTCCATCTTATTCTTTCTTTCTCCCTTATGCTCATCAAAATTTTTATAGCATTTTCTTTGAGAAGTCGTAATATACGATAAACAACATCTTTTGTTTCTTCCATTATAGCTACAACCTCTTTCATTTATAAAGCTTATTCAAAAATTCTCTTCAGCATCCATTCAGCCTTGAAAGGTATTTGCTCATCATAACCCTGCCCTATTCCAATGAAATACAATGGCTTTTTTATTGCATATGCTATGGAAATGGAAGCCCCTCCCTTTGCGTCTGCATCCACCTTCGTCAATATAACGCCATCTATTCCAATGGCTTCGTTAAACTTCTTTGCCTGCTCAATGGCGTCGTTGCCAGTTAAAGCATCGCCGACAAAAATTGTTAAATGGGGCTTTGCAACCCTCTTTATTTTTTTCATTTCTTCCATCAAATTTATGTTTGTTTGCATTCTGCCAGCTGTATCTATCAAAACGATATCCTTGTGGCGAGCTTTTGCATGTTCTATAGCATCATATGCTACAGCAGCCGGATCAGCCCCGAAATCATGTTTTATCAATTTTACGCCCAGCTTGTTAGCATGCAATTCAAGCTGTTCTATCGCTCCAGCTCTAAAAGTATCGCCAGCAGCTATAACACAACTGTAGCCCCGTTTTTTCAAATCATATGCAAGCTTTGCTATCGCCGTTGTCTTACCAGAGCCATTTACACCTACAAACATTATTACAACTGGCTTTTCAAATTTCTCTATTTCCTCATAAAAATTTCCCTCACTCTTTTTAAGAATTTCATTTATGGCATTTCTCAAAGCTTCCTCAATTTTTTTTCTCGCATCTTTTCTCGATGCTCCTATCAATTCTTTCTTAACATTCCTTTTTATATTTTCTATTGCTTCGAGAGCAACATCTGATTCAAGCAAAGCTATTTCCAGATCCCACATCAATTCATCTATTTTCTTCTCGCTAAGTCCCAATAACTTTTTTTCTTTCCTTTTCTCTTTTCTTTCCTCTTTTTCTTCTTCGACCTCTTCTTCTATTTTTTTAATCTTTCTCTTCAGAAACTTGAACATTTTTATCTCTCAACCTCTTTGAAATCTCATCCATTCTCTGCTTTATCTCTCTCGCTGTTTTCACCAAACTTTCCTCATTTCTCTTTAAATCCTCTATTTTTTTGTTCACAAATTCAATTGCTTTCGTTACACTTTTTTCTACATATACTTTACTTCCTATCCTTGCCAAAACCTTTGATGTATCTTTTATGGTTGAGTATAAAAAAATATTGGCTCCTACAGGCATTAAAGCATCCTTTTCTCCTTCCAGTTTCTGCATTTCAATGAGCGTTGAAACAACTTTCTCATATTCTTCTATTAATCTTTCTATGAGTTCAATTTGACCATATATGTCTTCAATTTGTTCTTGGTGGCGTTGCAGCATGTATAAATCTTTCTGCAATTCCTCGCTCATCTTTCCACCATGTATTTAATGACGGGATCCTGTATCTCTTCCTTGTTGACTTCACGGATGCTGTCTATTTTTATCATTCTTCTTTTTACTCTGTGCCTGCTTCCAAGTATTGAAAAAAGTCTTTCTCTAGCCTCATTTTCATCATTTCCTATTATTTCTTTACTGAAAGGCTGCCATATTTTCCCCATTAAAAATTTCCCTTCCACTCTATACACCTTCATCTTATCACCCCAAATTTAAAGCTTCTTCTATTCTTCCCAATTCTATTCCAGTTGTATTTCTGCTTGCTATCGCCCCGTAATCATTGGCTACAATACCCGCTCCAACATAGGGCATTCCATGGTTTACTGTGCCAATCTCGATATCCACATCCAACACCTCTCTAATCAGCTTCTTTTCATCTTCCTCCAGTTTTGGATGACATAATGCCCCTTTATTGGTGGCGACGCCCGCCATGCCAACTGTATTCAAGCCTGCTATCGTTGCTTTCGTTGCCTTAACATCAAGAATTTCTTCAATTTTTTTTAAAGTTTCGTCTTTCATCATTGGATGGACTATCGCCCCATAGTCATTTGCAAGTATATTATTCCCGCTCGCATTGAATTTATCATCTATAATCATGAGCTCTCCTTCAAAATTTTCTTTTATTTTTTCAAACTCTTCCTTTTCAATAAAATCAGCCACTATCGCTCCATTTGAATTCATTGCAATTAAAGAACCAACTATTGTACTTCCTCCAATCGTAACTTCAATAACATCTACTTTCAAAACTCTTTTTATCTCTTTCTTTTCCTTTTCGTTCAAAAAAGGAGGAACAAATGCAACTTTATTATTTGCACGGCAATAAACACCTATATGCGGGTTACTATTGAAATTTATCCTTGACAGCATATTAGCACTATTTTTCCTCCTTCTCTTCCTTCTTCTCCTCTTTTACTTCACTTTCCATAGATTCCTTTACTTCTTCGACTTCTTTTGTTTCTTCTGGTTGCTCTTCTTTTATTACCTCTTCCGCTATTTCTTCTTTTGTTTCTTCTATCTCTTTTGCTTCTTTTTCGGCTTCTTCTCGCTGCTCTTCTATTTCTTTTGTCTCCTCTTCTGGCTGCTCTTCTTTCATTTCTTCTTCAACTTCTTTCACTTCTTCCTTTGTTTCTTCGGGAGGTAATTTCTCTTCCTTTTCTTTCTTCTCTTCTTTTTCTTTCTCTATCTTAACTTCCGCCTCTGGTGTGTATGCCCATACCTCGTCTTCAATTTTTACCGCCTTAACCCTAATTTTACTCGGGACCTTTCTTAAACCGCGAGCCCATATCGCCTCGTTAACGCTTTTATCAATTTTTATAATCTCGGCTTTTGTATGTTTTGCAAGAAATTCTCTTACAAGGCGAACTGCTTTCTTTGCTCTCCTTGTTCGGGGAGCCATCTTTGCCCGCAACAATGGTATCGTGTATATCTTTTCCTCCATTCTATCACCTCTTTAAGTTAGTTCTTCTCCAATGCCTTCTCTTTGGATGCTGCATGAATCGTCTATTTGTCCTTAAAACAATCCATGCTGGAACTCTACGGTTACTCTTCATTGCTTTTAGCAATCTTTTCTTCCTTGCTACATGCTTATTTCTCGCCATTTAAACCCTCCTTATTTTTATATCTCTTTTTTTAGGCATTAAATGCTTTAACAATATTTTGAATTTTTCGTCATCAATCTTTTCTCTAATCCTGCCCATCTGATACAAATGGATGAGTTGATTCTCAACATATTCTGCATCACCAGGCTTGGCCATTCTTATTCTCTCAAGCCTTCCTCTCGCTTCCGCTGTCAAAATATGGCGAAGCAAAGCTTTTTTTTGAGCTGCTATGATTTGCTCCTCCGCCTGCTGGCGCTGCTGCTCCTCGATTTGCTGCTGCATTTGCTGGAGCATTCTTCTTTTTATCTCTTCAGCTTCGTCCATATTTATTCACTTTTCCGCCTTATATAAAACTTCCT
>JAGGWA010000168.1 GCA_021157745.1 Thermoplasmata archaeon | reverse complement strand
TCAAGCTTTTTCGCTATATACGTTGTTGCAACCATATTTTGAATTTCTACGTCCATATAGTGAATAATAAAGGTAGAAGATAAATCTTTTTGTTGTTTTTCAAAATCGGAATGGTTTTATTTTTGAAGGCATATACAATCATGATTGAGGAAATTGCAAGGCTGCTTAAAGAAAAAAAGCTTACTATATCGACAGCAGAATCATGCACAGGCGGCTTGCTGGCGCACATGCTGACAAATGTTCCAGGAAGCTCAGAATATTATAAAGGAGGAATCATTGCTTATAGCAATGAAGCAAAGATTTGCATATTGCATGTAAGAAGGGCAACGATGGAAAAATATGGCGCTGTCTCGGAACAAACTGCATATGAAATGGCAGATGGAGCAAAAAGAAAATTTGATACAGATTTTGCCATTTCCACAACTGGAGTCGCTGGTCCAACAGAAAGCGAGAAAAAGCCTGTTGGATTGGTTTATATAGGGTTTGCAAACCCCTATGGAATAGAGGTCAAAAAATACAAATTCGAGGGAGACAGGCTTCAAAATAAGCAGCAGTTTGCCAATGCAGCATTAAAAATTTTACTCGATTTTCTGATAAAATGATAGCCATAGATGGAAGCTACGGCGAGGGCGGCGGGCAGATATTGCGCATGGCTGTAGCCCTGGCTGCTTTGACTGGCAAGAGCGTTAAGGTTTACAATATAAGGGCGGGTCGTCCCAATCCAGGACTCAAAAATCAGCATATCACCGCCATAAATGCCGTTGCCAAACTATGCAATGCAAAGACGAGAGGTGTTGCCGTTGGCTCAAGCTCCATAGAATTTCATCCAGGGAAAATAAAAGGTGGCGAATATGTTTTTGATGTTGGAACAGCTGGAAGCGTTACGCTCGTTATGCAGGCATGCTTGCTGCCAGCTGTGATGGCAGAAGAAGAAACACATTTTAAGATAAGAGGAGGAACAGATGTAAAATGGGCTCCACCATGGGATTATTTCCAGAATGTTTTTTTAAAGTTACTCGAAAAAATGGGTTGCTGCATCGATGCCTATTTGAATCAGCGTGGCTATTATCCTGCAGGTGGAGGTGAGATAGAAGTGTATGTTGAGCCATGTGAGTTGCAAAGCATTGGCTTCGATGAAAAAGTGGAAAGGATAAAAGGAATAGTAAATATTGCAAATTTGCCATCCAAAATTGCAGAAAGAATTGAAAATGCAGCTATTGAAGAGCTGAAAAAGCATGGTATGGATGCAGAAATAGCCATAGAGGAAACAAGTGCTAAAAGTGCAGGAGTTGGAATAGTTTTATGGAGTGAGCCAAAGGTGCTTGGCTCTGATTGCCTGGGGGAGCGTGGTAAGCCTGCGGAAGAAGTAGGAAGAGAAGCAGCAGCCAAGTTGATTCAGGAAATAAAAAGCAACGCCGATTTGGATGAAAAAGCCGTTGACCAGCTTTTGCCTTACCTTGCTATGACAGGAGGAAAATTTAAGGCTCGCAACATAACAAAGCATGCTGAAACAGAGATGTGGTTGCTGAAGAAATTCATAGATGTGGATTTTAAAATTAAAAAAGATGGATTGTATTCAATTGAGGTGGTAAAATGAGGATTGCGCATGTATCAGATTTGCACATAACAGGAACAAAATTCGTTGAAAAATGGGGAGAGAATCTGATAAAAAAGCTGAATGAAATGGAGCCAGATATCGTTGTGATAACAGGCGATTTAACAGATGATGGCTATGAACATGAATATGAAATTGTAAGAGAATATTTGAATAGAATAGAATCGAAAAAAATAGTTGTTCCAGGAAATCATGATGCGAGAAATAAAGGTTATGAAATATTTGAAGAAGTTTTTGGAACACGCTATCCCTTTTATGAAGATTCAAAAGTTGCGATTCTTGGAATAGATTCGAGTGAGCCTGATCTCGATGACGGTCACATAGGAAGGGAAAACTATTCAACAATAGAAGAAAAACTTGGAGGAAAAAATAAAATCAGGATACTTGCATTGCATCACCATCTCATTCCAATACCCGGAACTGGAAGGGAAAGAAACATTCCAATAGATGCTGGCGATGTCCTGCAGCTTTGCAAAAATCTTGAGCTGAATTTCGTACTCTCGGGCCACAAACATCTGCCCTGGATATGGAAGCTTGAGAAAACATATTACATCACGGCTGGCACCGCCACATCGCGCCGCCTCAAAGGAAAATCATATCCTTCTTTCAATGTTATAGAATTAAATGAAAAGACCATCATTAAAGAAATTAATGTTGCGAATGGTAATGAAAGAATAGTCAGAGAGGTGTGATGCATATTTTACAGATATGAAAATAGAATGGCTGTTATTTTCTGGATACAAATTTGTTCCCTTTTATGTAGAAACGCAATGGAATAGGCAAATCATGTTTAACGCCTATTCTATGACTCCTTACAACATCACCTTCCATTTTCCCATCTTTTATTATGATTGGCGAATCCCGCCTATAAACTTTTATTCCATTGTATCTTTTATCTATTCCAAATGCCTTCGTAAATTTTCCGGGTCCTGATGTTAAATTCCTGATATTATCTACGCCTCTATTCCTTTTCATTATTTCCAGTCCTTCCAGTGGTTCAACAGCTCTTATAAGCACACCAGATGGCTCTCCTTTTTGCCTTGTAACTATATTGAAAAGCCAGTTTCCATGAACCATGTATATGAATGTTATGCCTGCTTCACCCCACATAATTTTTGCCCCTTTTCTTGCTCTTGATGCTGGATCACTAAGCCCATAATATGCTTCCGTCTCAACAATTCTTCCCTTCAAAGTTGTTCCATTTCTTTTTACTATTACCTTACCGAGCAATTCTTCCGCAACTATGGCTGGATCCCTGTTATAAAATTTCTTAGGAAGCATATCCCCCTATCTTCAATGAAGGATCGCCCATCAAAAGCCATTCTTCCACCACTTTGCAATCTATTACGTATTTCATTGGATCGAATGTATTTACATAGCTGGCTAAGGTATCGCCATGCATTTCTCCCAGGCTTTTTCCATAATTCTTAAAGAAATTTATTTCAAGCCACCCATCAAGGAATTCTATGTAATCGGATATGCTGTTGTTGTTTGAATCCTCGTCACCATGATATCCAAGTCCTGTGTTGCCAATGGTGGCAATGGCTCCTTTTTCGGCAAATCGCATAAATACCCAGCTCCAGCATTCTGGGGCATTTTCCCCCTTATATCTCTTTTCCTTGCTGAATGAATTGAATATACTAACATTGAACTGGCTGTTATGGCAACCACCTATAACAACGACTGGATACATCCCTCTGTTTTTAAGCTTCGTAACCATATCCAATATATTGAATCCGTGACACCAGCTATTGAAATCATTTGGCCTGTGAGTTGACCAGCTCATTGGATTTCCATGCCCGCAGAAGTAGGCGAAGCCGGCGCCACTGTTTATAACGCTTCCTATAGTATCTCCATTTAAATCGACCTCAGATGCCCATACCTTCACTGGCTCGAAATCATATTCCCGCATATTTTTATATGCTTCCCATGTAGCCATCTCTCCCTCAATATAACCATGCTTATCGTTGTATGAATCGCCTCCAACCAAAATCATTCTCTTGAACCAATCCTGCTGCTTTGCATTGCTGTTCTCATATTCTATGATTTTATTCACCATGTTTTTTACTTCTCCAACGCTTCTGCATGCTAGGCGACCAACATAAACATCTGGATTTAAATCGAGAATGTCCTTAGATAATGCCGT
>JAGGWA010000128.1 GCA_021157745.1 Thermoplasmata archaeon | reverse complement strand
TAAAAGCGCCGGCGGCCGGATTCGAACCGGCGACCGCCCGGTTAACAGCCGGGTGCTCCACCGCTAAGCTACGCCGGCGGCAAATTGATATATCAAAGTAATAAAAAAATGTTTTGAAAGGTAGTGTAATCAGCGATGCAATTGACTCGGATGCAACGCAACATTTTTATTTTCTCTATCATCTTTTAAATATGGAAAAGCTTAGCAGGGAGGAAGCAAAGAAAAGGATTGAATGGCTTCGCAAAGAAATATGGCGTCACAACTATCTTTACTACGTCCTGAATAAGCCCGAGATAAGCGATGCAGAATATGATAAGCTTATGGAAGAGCTGCGACGCCTCGAAGAAATGTATCCTGAATTTATAACTCCTGACTCTCCAACGCAGCGTGTGGGGGCGCCGCCTGCAAAAGAATTCAAAACTGTCCGCCACGTCAAGCCAATGCTAAGTTTGGATACGGCTCATAAAGAGGAGGAGGTGGAAGCTTTTGATAAGAGAGTCAAACGCGAGCTTGGAGTCGATGACGTTGAATATGTTGCTGAACCAAAGCTCGATGGATTGAGTGTCGAGCTGGTATATGAAAATGGAAAGTATGTTCGTGGTTCAACCAGAGGGGATGGAATAAATGGCGAGGATGTTACAGAAAATATAAGAACAATAAAGGCTGTTCCACTGGTTTTGAGAGGCGAGGAGCTTCCAATTCCAAGAATGCTTGCTGTCAGGGGCGAGGTCATAATGCACATTGATGATTTCGAACGACTTAATAAAGAGTTGATAGAAAAAGGAGAAGAGCCGCTTGCGAATCCTCGAAATGCTGCTGCAGGAAGTTTACGCCGCCTTGACCCACGTGAAACGGCTCAGCGCCCCCTCGATATTTTCTTCTATGAGGTAATGTTGGTTGAAGGATATGAAATCGATACCCAGTGGGATGCTCTGCAGGCTTTGAAAAAATGGGGGCTGAAAGTTAATCCTCATATTAGAAAATGCAGAGATATAAGAGAGGCGATAGAATATCATCACGAGATGGAAAAGAAGAGAGAAAATCTTGAATATGAAATAGATGGTGTCGTTATTAAAGTAAATAGATTTGATTATCAGGAAAAGCTTGGCGTGAAAACAAGAAGCCCAAAATGGGCAATAGCATATAAATTCCCACCTCGCAAGGAAGAGACGCAGATCCTTGATATCGTTGTCCAAGTTGGAAGAACCGGAATATTAACACCTGTTGCATTGTTAAAGCCAGTTGATGTTAAAGGCGTTACAGTTTCAAGAGCAACGTTGCATAACGAGGATTACATAAAGGAAAAGGACATAAGAATAGGAGATTGGGTTAGAGTGGCAAGGGCTGGCGATGTTATTCCGGAAGTTATAGAGGTTATAAAAGAAAGGAGAACCGGCAAAGAAAAGCCATTTAAAATGCCTTCTCGCTGTCCGGTTTGTAGAAGCAAGGTTGTGAAGGAAGGGGCTTATTATCGTTGCACCGCTGGCCTATCATGCCCTGCTCAATTGAAACGCGCCATAGCTCATTTTGCCTCCAAGAATGCAATGGATATCGAGGGTCTGGGAAGCCAGACTGTTGATATGCTCGTTGAAAAAGGATTGATAAAGAGATTGAGTGACATATATAAACTTAAAAAAGTTGATTTGCTCCGCCTTCCCAGATTTGCTGAAAAATCTGCAAAGAATTTGATAGAAGCGATAGAAAAAAGCAAGGAGCGGGGTTTGGCTCGTTTAATATATGCTCTGGGCATTCCAAATGTTGGTGAACACACAGCAAAAATACTTGCTGAAAAGTTTAGAAGCATGGACAAGCTAATGAATGCCAGCATGGCTGAGCTTCTTTCAATAAAAGAGATTGGTCCAGAGACAGCGGAAAGCATAATAAATTTCTTTAAAGAGGAGAGGAACAGAAAGGAAATAGAGGAATTGAAAAAGCTTGGAGTTAAAATGGAATATGAAGAGGAGAAAGGAAAGCTTAAAGGCAAAAAATTCGTTTTTACGGGCTCTTTAAAAAGCATGACGAGGGGAGAAGCAAAAGCAATAGTGGAGGAGCTTGGAGGAGAGGTTGTAAACACGGTTAGCAAAAGCGTTGATTATGTTGTTGTGGGAGAAAATCCTGGCTCAAAATATGAGAAAGCCAAGGCTCTGGGGCTAAAAATAATAAATGAAAGGGAATTCAAAAAGCTGATTGGAATGGAAGAAGAAGAGGAAAAAATAGTGCCGTTGGATAAATTTATAGGGGAAAAATGAAGATATGGACACCATATAAAATATGGAATGAAACAGAATGGTTTCTGGATTTCGAAAAATTGCTTAAAAAGCTAAAAGACAAGCTAAATTAATCCTTTTTCCTTCAATTCCTTACTTATTTTTTTGACCGCCTGCTCCACGTCTTTGTCTTTTCTTGCTCCAGTACAAACGAGTTTTCCTGAGCCAAATAAAAGCAGGACAACAGGAGGTTCATCCATTCTGTAAACCAGGCCCGGAAATTGCTCTGGTTCATATTCAATATTCTCCAGTCCTAAAGCGAGGGCAATTTCATTCAAATTTAGCTGGGCATGAAGGTTCGCTGAGGCGACGATATTCTGCACTTCTATAACAGGCTTTTTATATACTTTTACGCCCGCCGCCGCCACCTTCTCGCATACTTTTTTTATCGCCGTTTCGACATCCTTAATTGTTTTTCCACCAGTACATACAACTTTTCCGCTTCTGAATATCAGGGCAGCCGTTTTTGGTTCATTCAAGCGTAAAACCAGGCCCGGAAATTGCTCCGGCTTGTAATTGCTCTCTGGCAAGGATTCTTTCAATTTTTTTAAATCAATCTCTCTGGCAATTGTGGTAGAAGCAACAACATTTTCTATTCTTATATCGACCATACAAATCAAGAATATATAGATAGAGTATTTATAAATATGTAGGGTGGCATTCTTTGACTACAAGCGTGTTTTTTATATCCATTTGTATTAATATTCATGAGACCATCAACTTAACACCTCCAAATTTTTGTAGAAATTTCTAAACCCAGCAAATGCTTCTATCCAATTTTGCAT
>JAGGWA010000032.1 GCA_021157745.1 Thermoplasmata archaeon | reverse complement strand
TATTGCACATTATAATTCAATGAAATATGTGATTCTTGCGATAGCAGGAATTGCATTTTTATATGGCGTCTCGCAATTGTATTCTCCTCCTCATGTTGATTTGGGCAACATATGGAAATATGAAGGAAAAGAAATTATAACGGAAGGAAAAATAATAAACAAGATTGGCAGCATGTTCGAAATAAGGAATGGAAACTACACATGCTATGTATATTCATGGAAAAAGGATTTTTCATATGGAGATTTTGTGAAAATCAGAGGGAATGTTGGAGAAAAAAATGGGATGCTTGTCATATATGCAAATGAAATAAAATTGTTGAAAAAATGGGATGGCGAAACTCTAACATTGCCATACCTTGCTGAAAATTTCATTGATTACATTGATTGCAATGTCAGCATTGCAGGCCATGTTTATGATTCCTGCCCAGACTATTTTTATCTGATTGATGAATATAATGTATACAGAATCAAGGTTTATTACGAAAATTCAAGTTTTGAAAAATTTCAAAAGGTGGTTGTTAAAGGAAGGCTTAGATACAACAGCCACAGAATGGAATTTTACATAGAGGGGGCAAATGTTGAATGAACTCGCTGCCATAATTTCATTTTCATTTCTTGGTTTTTTAATTGGAATAGCAACAGGACTGATTCCGGGCTTCCATACAAACAATGTTGCAATAACACTGCTATCTTTACCCTTCCTGAATGATTTAAAGGCAGCCATTTTGATATCATCTGCTGCGATAACCCACACTTTCCTTGATATAATTCCATCGACTTTTATAGGCGCCCCAGAAGAAGATACTGCACTCGTTATACTTCCCGCCCATTCAATGCTGCTTAAAGGATTGGGATATAAAGCGATATCGATATCTGCAAAAGCGAGTATGCTCTCCGTTATTGCGTCCTTCATGCTTCTCCTTCCATTCAAATTTTTTATTGGCTCCCCCATAAATTTCTACATAATCATTCAAAAAGCGATGCCATTCATTTTGATTGCAATTTCAGTATTTGTGGTGGCAACATCTCGCAATATAAAAAATGCTTTTCTGATTTTCATGCTTGCTGGATTACTTGGCATTGTGATATCACACCTTCCAAACTCAATTTTTCCAGCTCTCGCTGGCTTGTTTGGCGCATCTACCATAATCATGGCTAAAAAGGAGGAATTGCCGGAGCAGAAAATTGATGAAAGCGATGAAAATATAGAAGGCCTTGATATAGCGAGTGGTGTGCTTGCGGGTGGCGTCGTTGCAATTTTGCCGGGCGTAAGCTCCGCCATAGCAACGACAATGGCACTGGAAGCGAGAAAAGGAAGTAATGAAGAGAATGCGATCGCAATTCTGTCGGCAGCAAACACAGCCACAAATTTTTTCGTTATAGCAACTCTCTTCATTTTATTGAAAGCAAGGAGCGGATTTGCCATTGCAATGCAGCATTTTTTATCAATATCAAAATGGAATAACACGCCGCCGCAGCCCCTCCTTATAATCCTCGCCTCCCTCCTCCTTTCATCGATCCTTTCCTTTTATGCAACAAAGTTCATTGGGAAAATCATTGCAAAAAATATTTCCAGAATAAATTATTCGATACTCTTAATTCTATCACTTGCCATAATAACAGCATTGGTAACAATATTTTCAGGCATGATCGGGCTTGCCATCTTCATTGTGGCAACAATTATTGGAATAAATTGCCTTAAAATGAATGTGAGGCGAAGCAATCTCATGGGCGTTTTATTGATTCCATTGATTCTATTTTACATTCGTCTTTATATTCATCTTTTCTAAATTTCATATGGTCGCAAGGCAGGATGCCAGTCAAAATTGACCCATGGAAAGCGAATTCCAAAACCATATCTTCCAAATTCTATGATTGCATATCCGTAAATTGGTTTTGGAGTCTTTGCTATCCAATTATCCCAGTAATTACCCTGCCATTTATTCAATGAAAGTAAATCAACTTCAAAGCTTGCGTCACGTCCATTTCCAATAAAATTATTTTGCGCGATTCTATTCCTTTTACATTTTGAAAGCCATGCTGAAAGAAATATTCCATATCCATTTTTGTAAATGTTATTTCTTTCTACTGTATTTCCAATGCCTTCGAGATGTATTCCATATTTATTTTCTGAAATGTTGTTTTCCCTGATGACATTATATTTCGTCCATGATTTTGCAATGGCAATGCCACACCATTCTTTATTGGCATATATGTAATTTTTTTCAATGATGTTATAGCTTCCTCCCTGAATGCTTATTCCATAAAATTGGTTATCATGAACATCGTTTCCAGAAATATTGTTGCCATTTGAGTATGAAAAGATAAGCACTCCCATTCCATTATCATGGATTTTGTTATTGTATATTCCATTATTGCATGATTCTGTTATGGCAATAGCATTGTTGGCGGCATATTCTATTTCATTGCTGCTAATCAAATTTTCATCACAATTCTGCAGTTCTATTCCACTTTCATTTGCTCCATGCACATAATTTCCTTCCACTATATTTCCATTTGAATGATAGGCAAGCAATCCATAATAGCCGCCATAAATTCTGCAATTTTTTATCATGCCATTGTTGCAATAGGCAATTTCTATTCCAAGCTCTATTTCAGCATTTTGAATGGCAAAATTATTGCATCCAACAGCAATAATTTCTCCGGCTTTTGTTCCATTTTCCATAAAAGCCTCATTCTTGAAATAAAGGATTGGCTTTCCATCTATACTATTGTTTGAAATATCCTGAATAAACTCATTTATGGATTCACCAGTTATCATTATTCCATTTTCATGAAAAACGCAATCATGGATTGTATTATGACTGGATTTTGTCATTGAAATACCGCTGTAGATGTTGTCTCCTATTTCACATTTTTCAATGATGTTTCCATCTGCATATTCCATTTCTATTGCCCCACTATTCCCATATATGCTGCAATTCTCGATGCTATTTTCATCCCCACTAATTTCAATTCCATATAAATTGTCGAAAATTTCGCATCCCCTTATTACATTTCCGTCTCCTTTAATGCTTATCCCATCCCAGCTATTTTCATATACCCTGCAATTCTCCAGAATACAGCTGCACGAGTGAATGACAACGCCTGCATTTAAGGCGGCGGCGCCCGTTATGCTAAAATTTTTTATGAAAACGCCATCACATGAAACATTTATCGCATATCCATATATCCCAGCCACTATTATAACGCTTTCTTTGCTTTCTCCAATCAAATTTATTCTCTTGCCAATGTATACACTTTCTTCATAAGTTCCATTGTAAACGAATATGGTGTCGCCATCTTCGGCGGCAAAAACAGCGTCGGAAATGCTGCTGTAGTTTCCCTTACCATCGCCGCCAACATAAAGCACATTTCCATCATATGAGCTATTTCCTTCTGGGAGATGCCATGGAATGAATAACAAAAAAGACAGAAGCAACGCGTATATCTTTTTCATTTTTCCACCTCCTTTATTCTTGGAAACATGTCAAAATCAATCCATGGAAATATATGGGAACGGGGAAAGAAAATAACCATTCCTAAAATTGGTTTTGGGAGCATGATATGCCAGTTATTCCAGTAATTTCTATGCCATGAATTGAGAAATGAATTTATCATAATTGCATTATGCGAGGATTTCATAAAATTGTTATTATAAATTTTGTTCATCATGCTCCCCTCCAGCTCAATGTTCCATTCTTTATTTTCGTCCATTGTATTGTATGAAATATCATTCTCATTGCAATAGTATAATTCGATGGCATTAAAACCATTTCCTTCTATTTTATTGCCATGAATAACATTTTTGCATGAATCATACATGAACAATCCATTATCATTATTTTCCACAATTATGTTTTTGAAACGATGTTTCCATTGCATCCTTCCATTGTTATGCCATCATAAATGTTTCTGGAACAAACATTTTTTGAAATGTTATTATCTGATGAATCATACAGAGCCAGGCCCATGCCACAATTCCCTATTTCATTTTCTTCAACCATATTCTCTCCTGATTCGATTATTTTTATTCCAGTGTCGCAGGAGTTTATTACATTTCCATATATTTTATTATTCCGTGAATAAATCAATGAAATTGCACTGCTTACATGCTCGATTTTGGAATTCGATACATTGCAATTGCTGCAATTTATCAAAAAAATCTGTCCTGCATTTGATGGAGCTATCGCATTGCTTTTATTTATTAAATAAATGAGGGGCTTATCATTTATTTTATTGCTTTCATCGGCATCGATACAATAACTGGCTAATGTATTTCCTTTTATTTCAAGCCCACAATTTTCCATACTATTATTTTTGAGAGTGATATGCGGTGGGCTGTCCACAGCATTATAAAATTCTATTTCGATTCCATTTAAACTTTTCTCAATTGAATTGTTGAATATGCCTATCCTCATTGAAGAATCTATATGAATTGCATCAACGCTGTTATTATAAAAAATGTTGTTGGATACAATACAATCATTCTTCAATATTAGCACCCCGTTCACATGATTAGCTATGAAATTATGTGAGATGGTGCAACCACTTCCATTTATTTCTATGCCAATAACATTTCCATATATCGAAAAATTCTTTATCATGCAAGAAACCTTTATTTCAATTGCTACCGTTTCATTCTCGCTCCACTTCCCTTCTATTACTGGTTTGCCTTCATCATTTCCTTCCCCAAGCTCATGAGGAATGCCAATCAAAGAAATTCTTTTGTCTATCACAATATTTTCACGATATATTCCACTATAAACCTCTATTTTATCACCATCATTGGCGGCATTTATAGCAGCCTGAATGGAAACAAAATCTCCATCTCCTTCGTCATCCACAACAATGACATTGTTTTCATTTGCCAGATTAATGTTTGTGAAT
>JAGGWA010000037.1 GCA_021157745.1 Thermoplasmata archaeon | reverse complement strand
CACATTACTATATCGAGAGGCAGTAGTTTATTTAAAAATAGTGAACTGATAGGAAATATAAAGATAGGGAGATATTGCTCCATAGCAAGAAATGTAACATTTCAAGCAAGATGCCATTCTGCCAGTAAAGCAGCAATAGGAGGATTTATCTATAGGAGTTTACTGTCTGAAAAGTATCGATTTATTTCCAAAGGCCCCATCATCGTTGGTAATGATGTATGGATTGGAACACGGGCAATAATTTTATCTGGTGTGAAAATAGGGGACGGTGCTATCATTGGTGCTGGGGCTGTGGTAACGAAAGATGTGCAACCATATGAAATTGTTGCTGGTGTTCCTGCTAAACACATAAAATGGCGATTTCCAGAACATATAAGGAAACAACTTCTGGAAATAAAATGGTGGGATTGGGATGATGAAAAGATAAAGAAAAACAAGAAATTTTTCACCACTGATTTGAGCAAGGTGGAGAGTGTGCATGAGCTGATTGTGACTTAATGAAAAGGTTATATCCTATTCAACATATTCAACTTCAATTCCCATTTTGCCGGCAACGTCTCTTTGCAATTTATCACTTGTGATTATTCTTCTATGCTTTTGTGCCTGAGAGAGATAAAGTGCATCATATATTGGGATCCCATATTTATTAGAAATTTCCATGGCACTCCCAAGGTAATTTTCAAATGATTCAAGGATTACAATGTCTTTTAGAAGCCTTACAGCCTCAAATGCAAGCATTGCTTCTTTCTTATTAAATTCATGGTATAAAACATGGTGTTTCCATATCGCATTAGATATTTCCACCAAAGCTAAATTTAAAGAGCATATATCTTCTTCTAGATATTTTCTTATTTTTCCCCAGTTATTTTCTTTTAAAATATATTTAGCCAGAGAGGATGCATCAATTACTATCACGGTCTTCCCTCATGTATTTTTCTGCTGTCCCTTTCTTTGTTTTTGGTAAACTTTTTATTATTAAATCTATCTTTTTAATAGATTGTTCTTTTCTATAACTCCTTATCTTCCTTTCAATAAATTTTCTCATTTCTTCACTCCAGTCAACCTTGATTTTCTTCATCTCTTCTTTTAAATTTTTGGGCACTCTGAAGCTAATCACTTCCATAAAATTATTGTAATACCATTATATAAACATTTTTGAAAACAATTCAATATTACAATTTTTATCAAAAACTCTTCCTCCTGCACCATCATTCTATCACCAGCATTCATTTCCGCAATGGCATGCTGCAGAATTTGAAAAACACGGAGGCGGGCGCCAATAATTACATCACTCTTGCGTTTGGTTTTATCTCCCCTCTTGCTATTGCTCCTGGTCCAATGAAAACATCATTGCCTATTATTGTTCCAGCATTTATCATTGAATTTATACCTGTTTGAACATTGTCGCCAATAATGGCGCCAAGCTTTCTTCTTTTGGTATCTATTTCCTTTCCATTTAAATAGACCTTCACATTTTTCTTATCCAGCCTTAAATTCGCTATTTTTGTTCCAGCACCCAGATTACAATTTGACCCAATGATGGAATCGCCGACATAGTTTTGATGGGGCACATTGCTTCCATCCATTACAATTGAATTTTTTACTTCACTTGCATTTCCTATGTGGCATTCATCTCCTATAGCTGTATATGGCCTGATATAACAATTTGGACCAATTTTGCAATTTCTGCCAATTATAACTGGCCCCTCAATATAGCTCCCATTCATTATTATGCTCCCCTCGCCAATTATAACTTTTCCTTTTATTGTAACATTCTCCTCAATCCTTCCGTCTATTCCTCCATCCAATTTTTCTAAAATATGTTTATTTAACTCGAGTAAATCCCAGGGATAAACAACGTCTTTCCATTCCTTCAACATTATCCCCTTTATTTCTTCTTCCATGGCCATCATGTTTATTGAATCTGTTATTTCATACTCCCCTCTGGACGATTTTTCTGTTTTATCTATGAATTCAAAAATTTTTTCATTGAAATGATATATTCCAGCATTTATGACGTTGGAGAAAGGCTCCTCCATTTTCTCATGTATTTTTATTATTCTTCCATCCTCCATCTCAACCACACCGTATTGGGTTGCGTCATCAACCTCAAAAATTCCTACGCTGTTTCTTTCCTTTTTTATCCTTTTTATGTCCTCGCTTCCAAAAATTGTGTCACCACACATCACAACAAATTCATCAGCAAAATTTTTCAACAATGAAATTGCGTGGGCTGTTCCCAACGGCTGCCCTTGATTCAAATATTCTATACTTACATTCCATTTGCTTCCGTCTCCAAAATACTCTTTTATTTCTTCACCCCTGTATCCAATTATGAAAATAAATTCTTTGAAACCGGCCTTTATTCCATTCAATAAATTCCATTCTAAAATTGGTTTATTTGCAACAGGTAGCATGACCTTGGGTTTTGTATATGTAAGAGGATGCATTCTTTTCCCTTCTCCTGCAGCAAGGATAACGCATTTCATTTCAAACACCTTTTTATTAGCCCTTCCATTTTATCCAGAATTTTTTCCATTTCCTCCTTATTTTTTGCCTCGACAGTAAGCCTTATCTTCGGCTCGGTTCCAGATTTTCTTACCAGAGCCCATGAATTCTCAAATTCTATTCGATAGCCATCTACATCAACAAAATTTTCATATTCCATTTTTTCCATCTCCTCTCTCAATTTTTCCATAGCTACATCTATTTTATTTCTGCTTGCTCTAAATGAGATTCTCTTCATGCTATAGTATGGCATTTTTTCTGTCTCTCGCCCAACATCAATTTCTTCCATCATTTTAACGAATTTGGCAGCAGCATAGACTCCATCGGGACAATATGAGAACGAGGGAAAAATCCATGTGCCGCTCGGCTCCGCCCCAAAATCCCCTTTTATTTCTTTCAGCTTTTCGGATATGAATATGTCCCCCACTCTCGTCCTATAAACTTTGGCATCCAAAAGCTCGTCCACAATCATGGATGCATCCACTGGAACGACGATTTTTTTTGCATCTATGTAGCGGGCAAATAAAACCATCAATTTTTCATTTTCGATTAATCCGCCTTTATTGCTTGCCACTACCATTCTATCGCCATCACAATCATGGGCTATCCCAAATATGCGCTTAATGCCACACACATCTTTAAGCTGCTGGAGATTCTCATCAACTGGTTCTGGAAGATGTGCTGGAAAAAATCCGTCTGGATGAGAATTCATCGCTATAACCCTATAATTCATTTCTCTCAGCAAGTATGGAGAAATATTTGATGTTGCTCCATTTGAACAGTCCAGAGCAATTTCTCCTCCTTTAGCAAAGCCAATATCATCTATGATTGCATCCATATGCTGCCTTACAAAATCTCTTTCTTTCAATTGCTTTATTTCATCCCATTTTGCATAGCTTTTTGCGTGGCTTCCCTCTTCCTTCATTTTCGCTTCTATTTTTCTTGCTTCCTTCATGGAGATTCCCGAGCCATCTTTGTTGAATATTTTCACTCCATTGTATTCTGGTGGATTGTGAGAAGCCGTAATCATTATTCCAGCATCATAATCTCTTGCAGCATATGCCAAAGTTGGTGTAGAAACCATGCCCGCATCTGTTACATCAACACCATATGAAAGCAAACCTGTAGTAACTGCATTTTTTATCATTACGCTCGATGTCCTGGGATCATTTCCTATAACGACTTTTTTATAAATTTGCCCACATGCTTCTCCTATTTTTAAAGCAATTTTGGGCGTTATTTCCTTTCCAACTATACCCCTTATTCCAGATGAACCAAACATTTTATCACTCTACCGTAACAGATTTTGCGAGGTTACGGGGCTTATCTATGGGACGACCTTTCAACCTTGCAACATGATATGCAAGTAACTGCAGTATCACAGTTATGGGAATCGATGCCACAAAAGGTGGCAATGAAGGATATCGCACAATATAATCTGCAAATTTAGCTATTTCTTTGTCATTCTCATCTGCTACTGCAATAACTGGAGAGTTTCTCGCTTTTATTTCTCCAATATTTCCCAGCATTTTTTCATGGGTTTTATCTTGGGAAACAATGGCAATAACAGGAGTGTCTGACGTAAGCAATGCAAATGGACCATGTTTTAGCTCTCCTGCTGCAAATCCCTCAGCATGAACATAAGATATTTCCTTCAGTTTTAAAGCACCTTCCAGAGCAACGGGATAATTTATTCCTCTGCCAATGAAAAATATACTTTCGTTATCCTGCAACATTTTAGCCAATTTTTCTATTTCCTCTCCTTTATCCAAAACTTCTTTTACTGCCATCGGCAATTTTTTGAGACTGGCTATATATTCCCTCGCCTGAGAGTGACTTAGCCTTTCTTTTTTAATTCCCAGTTCTAAGGCAAGCAAAATAAATGTTAAAACTTGGGTGGTAAATGTTTTTGTTGCTGCTACCCCTATTTCTGGGCCGGCTCTCGTCAATATGGTTTTATCTGCTATCCTTGTTGCACTGCTTCCTATAACGTTGGTTATAACAATGGTTTCGCATCCATGCCTTTTGGCTTCCCTCAGCGCCGCCAGCGTATCTGCGGTTTCGCCAGATTGCGTAACAGCCAGAACGATGCCTTTCCTTTTTCCAAAATATCTATACTCAGAAGACAACTCAACATTGCATGATATGCCCGCTATCTCCTCCAATATATATTTTCCAGCCATCGCCGCATAATATGACGTGCCGCATGCAACCAGAGTTAATTCATCAATGTCCTCCAGCCCAATTCCCAAGTCCACAAATGGTTCAATTTCCCCTATTCTTCCACGCATCGTTTCCATCAAACTTTTTGGCTGTTCATATATCTCCTTCAACATATAATGTGGAAAACCACCTTTCTCTGCTTCTTCAATGCTCCATTCAACAATTTTTTCCTCTCTACTAACTTCATTCCCATCCAAATCAAAAATTTTAACCTCATTCCTACCAACTTCACAAATCTCTCCATCCTCCATATATTTGACTTTGTTCGTATATTTCAAAAAAGCAGGAATATCGGATGCGATAAAATTCTCATTCTCTCCTATTCCAATCACAAGGGGGCTCTCCTTTCTTGCACCTATTATGACGGCCGGTTCATTCTCTGTTATCACAACAATCGCATAAGAACCCTTCAATTTTTTGATTGCATTTTGGACGGCTTTTCTTATATCTCCATCATAATTCTCTTCTATAAGATGAGCTATTACCTCTGTATCCGTATCCGATGTAAACTTGTGCCCTTTAATTTCCAATTCTTCTCTCAATTTTTTAAAATTCTCTATTATTCCATTGTGGACTATTGCTATTTTTCCTTTACAATCAACATGAGGATGTGCATTTTTTTTATTAACTCCTCCATGAGTTGCCCACCTTGTATGACCTATACCTATATTACTGCTGATTTCTGGCACTTCATTTTCCAGATTTTTTATTTCTCCTACCTCCTTAAATAAAAACAATCCATTTTTTATCAATGCGATTCCAGCAGAGTCATAGCCACGATATTCCAGTTTTTTTAATCCTTCGAGAACAATATCTCTTGCATTTCTATAGCCAACATATCCTATTATTCCACACATTATACCACTTTACTATCGTTTTCTATTCTCCCGCTCAATACCTTGTTTGATGAAATGTGAGCCCTTTTACCAATTATTGCTCCACCTTTTATAACAACCCCACTCTCTATATTGCATTCCCCTCCAATGAATGCTCCAGCACCTTTCACCTTCTTTATTTCTCCCTCTATTTCTATTATGCTATCCCTAACCAATGTGGAAAAATGATCAGAAATTTTGGTTCCTCTTCCAATAACAGATTTTGAGATATATGAAAAACTGCCAATTGTTGAATTATCCATAATCAATGAATCTCTTATTTCCGAAAAAGGATAAATGGTAACATTGTTCCCAATGCTTGTTGATGGGAAAATGCAGGCATGCGGTCCAATTTCACATCCTTCCCCTATTGTAATTGGCCCAACAAGATAGCTTCCAGAATGTACTATAGTATTTTCTCCAATGGAAACCTTGCCTTTAATGATTACATTTTCCTCAATTTTTCCGGATATGGTGGCAGGGACTTTATTGAGACTCTCTTCATTCATTTTAAGTAAATCCCATGGATAGACTGCATCCCTCCATTTTCCGTTTCCTTTCACACCATACAATATTCCTTCTTGAACAAATTGAAGAATTGCATCTATGAGGCTTGTTCTTCCTTCTTTTAAAAGTTCATCCAGCAACTCAAATACCCTTTTATCAAATTTATATATGCCCGTAGAAACAATGTTTGTGCGAGCAACAGGTGGCTTCTCAATTAAATTTTTGATGATGTCTCCATCTATTTCAACCACTCCATACTTCGATGGTATATCACTTTCTTCCACCACAAGAGCAGGTGTTGGAGAGTTCATTAATTTTAAAATAACATCTTTGTCGATTATGTTATCCCCAGGCAACACAATGAATTCCTCACCTTTTACCAATTCCCTTGCCTGAAACAAAGCGTGACCTGTTCCCAATTGTTTTTCTTGGGTAACATACTCAATCTCAACACCGCATCTGGATCCACTTCCAAAATAATCCATTACACTCTCTTTTTTATAGCCAACGATCATGATGATTTTTCTAATCCCACTATCCCGAATGGCATTGATGACATATTCCAAAATCGGTTTATTTGCCACTGGTAACATAACTTTCGGAATATCCTCGGTAAATGGGCGCAGGCGGCTTCCCTCACCCGCCGCCAGGATTACTGCTTCTCCTACCATGCTATAAAATTATGAAAGATTATAAAAAGTATTTTATGTTCGTATTTCCTTGAATTCATAACATTTATATTTACACGAGTATTCATTAGTGTGGTTACGATGGATGAAGAGCTTGCTAAAGAAAGGATAAGGAATTTGCTTACGCCAGAGATAGCTGTCTGCAGGCCATGTAGAGAGAAATATAAGGAGCTTGCTTCATGCAGTATTTGCGGAAAAAATTTGCTTGATCCGAATTATAAGGGGCTCGTTTATGAATGCCCAATATGTGGAAAATTGTTTTGTGAGGAGTGCTGGAATAAAATGGAAGCTGGCGAGATAACGCACACCCATGAAGAAAAGGTATTCAAATAATATTTTTTAGAAAATGAGCGACGAATATAGTGTTGATAAGATAAAAGTACTCGAAGGGCTAGAAGCAGTTAGAAAAAGGCCTGCAATGTACATTGGCTCAACAGATGAAAAAGGATTGCATCATTTGGTGGAAGAAGTTGTTGACAATTCCGTTGATGAAGCTCTGGCTGGCTACTGCAGCAGAATAGAAGTGGTGATAAACGAAGATGGAAGTGTTACCATAAATGATAATGGGCGTGGAATTCCAGTTGAAATTCACAAGGAATATGGCATATCAGGCGTGGAAGTTGTGATGACAAAATTGCATGCAGGGGGGAAATTTGATAAAGGAGCATATAAAGTGGCAGGCGGCCTGCATGGCGTCGGCGTGAGCGTCGTCAATGCTTTGTCGCAATGGATGGAAGTGGAAGTGCGCAGGAATGGAAAGATTTTCAGGCAGAGATATGAGAAAGGAAAGCCTGTTACCAAGCTCGAAGTTGTTGGCGAAGCTACCGACACTGGAACCAAAGTCACTTTTTATCCTGATCCCGAGATTTTTGGGAGTAAACAATTCGATTATTATGTTATAAGGAAGAGGTTGCAGGAGCTGGCTTTCTTAAATAAAGGGCTTGAGATAAAATTTGTCGATAAGAGGCTCGGAAAGGAAGATGTTTTTAAATATGATGGCGGCATCGCCGAGTTCGTTGCTTACATAAACAGAAACAAAACACCGCTGCATGATGTAATATATTTTG
>JAGGWA010000070.1 GCA_021157745.1 Thermoplasmata archaeon | reverse complement strand
TGCACCCCACCATTTATGATATTCAGAAAAGGCACTGGTAAAATCTTTGCATCCTCGTTAATATACTCATACAATTCTTTTCCCTCAGCGAGGGCGGCGCATCTTACGGCGGCCATGGAAACGGCAATGCATGCGTTGCCGCCGAGCAGGCTTTTATTTTTTGTTCCATCTATGGCAATGAGCTTTCTGTCTATTTCCTCCTGTTCCCTCACATCCATTCCTTTCAGGGCAGGAGCAATTATTTTGTTGACATTTTCTATTGCCATTTCAACACTTTTTCCATGGAAAGCTTTCCCCCCTCTTATTTCCACAGCCTCATTTTTTCCTTTTGATGCTCCTGAAGGAGCACTTGCAATGGCGATGCTTTTTCCGCAACGCATTTCAACCTCGATGGTAGGATTTCCTCTTGAGTCAAGAATTTCTCTTGCTTTTACTTCTTTTATTGCAAAATCCATATTGATATAGCTCAAATCCTTTAAATTTTTATATGTTTCAGGAATTCAAAACATGAAATTCTGGGATGAAAAAATAGAAACAATGCCTTTGAAGGATTTAAAGGAATTACAGCTTGCGCGCCTCAAAAAAGTTGTGAAAATGGCTTATGAAAAAAATGCCATATATCGTGAGAAATTTAAGAAGGCTGGAATAAAGCCAGATGATATTAAAAGCTTGGATGATTTAAGCAAGATACCGTTTCTAACGAAGGAAGAGCTAAGAAATTACTATCCTTTTGGCTTGTTGTGCGTGGAAATGGATGATGTTGTTGAAATTCATGCTTCATCTGGCACAACTGGCAAACCTGTTGTTGGGACATACACAAAGCACGACTTGGAGATCTGGGCCGATGTGATGGCTCGCTCTTTATGGGCCAATGGATTAAGAAAGAGTGACATTTTGCAAAATGCTTATGGCTATGGTTTATTTACAGGAGCACATGGCTTTGAAAAAGGTGCTCAAAAAATAGGTGCAACAGTTATTCCAATAAGCAGCGGTAACACAAAAAGGCAGATCAATATTATGAAGGATTTTGGCACAACAGCCATAGCAGCTACACCAAGCTATGCATTATATATGGCTGAAGTTGCGAAGGAAATGGGATACGAGCCTAGTAAGGATTTCAAGCTTCATCTTGGACTTTTTGGAGCCGAAGCTTGGAGCGATGAAATGCGTAAGAAAATAGAAGAAACATGGGGAATCGTCGCCCATGAGCATTATGGTTTAACAGAGATAATAGGGCCAGGCGTCGTCTCAGAATGTGAGGAGAAAAAGCTTCATATCAATGCCGATCATTTTCTGGCGGAAATCATAGATCCAAAGACCGGAGAAAGGCTCGAGCCAGGAGAGGAGGGTGAGTTAGTTTTTACAACTTTAACGAAGGAAGCATTCCCTGCAATAAGATTTAGGACGAGAGATATAGCGAGCTATAGCGAAGAGCCATGTGAGTGTGGAAGAACGCTTCCAATACAATCTCGCATTAAAGGAAGAAGTGATGACATGATGAAAGTTAAAGGCGTGATAGTATTTCCAAGGCAAATTGAAGAAGCAATAATGCATGTCGATGGGGTGAGTGGAAATTATCAGCTTGTAAAGACAAAAAAGCATGAAATGACCACGCTACATGTAAGAGTTGAGCCAACTGAAGAGAGATATAAAGAGGGCAATCTTGATGAACTCGCTAAAAGAATAGAGGATGAAATATATGCAATATTGAATCTTCATCTACCTGTTGAGATTGTTAAGCCAGGCACTCTTCCAAGGAGCGAGGGAAAAGCAAAGCGTGTTGTGGAAGAATAATTAAAGCTTTTCAACAATCTTTTCTATCTCCACCTCTTCCTGCTCTCCCTTTTCCATATCTTTAAGCAGAACCTTTCCATTTTTCCATTCATCTGGAGCCACTATAATGGCATATCTCATTCCCTTCCTGTTTGCATACTCCAATGACTTTGAAATATTGCGAGCCATCAGATCCATGCTTACCTTAATTCCGTTGCTACGAAGCATCCTCGCCACCTTTATCGCTTCCTTCACCATTCCATGCATATAAGCCACATAAACTGGCTTCTCGGGCAAGGGAAATTCAAAACCCTCGCTTTCCAGAGCAATAAGCACGCGATCGAAACCGATGGCAAAGCCTGCGGTAGCAACATGGCGGCCACCGAGCAGAGTTACAAGGTTATATTCGCCGCCGCCCGCTATCTGCTTTTCTGCTCCGAGTTTGGGAGCATCGATTTCAAAAACAACACCTATATAGTATTCCAATCCCCTTGCGATACCCAAATCAAGATTGTAAGGAATGGAGAATTCATCTAAGAATGATAAAATTTCTTTCATTCTTTCTGCTTCAGGAAAATTGATGGTGTCGATATTTTTTGTTTCTATGAATCTCTTAAAAGTGGAAAAGTCGTTTCCCATTATTTTTTCGAGGCTTTCGAAATCTTTTTTGTCTATGAGCCGCATAACTTGCCTGTCATTTTTTCCTATACTGTCCAAGAATCGCCTTAGTATATCAAGATTGCCGATACGCAAAACAATATTTTTCAATCCAACGCTTTTCAGCAAATCATATGACATCGCTATTAACTCGGCTATAGCCTCTGGTCTGTTGCTTCCTATTAACTCGCATCCAAACTGCCAGAATTCGCGGTAGCGAGCTTTCTGGGGGCGGTCATATCGGAAGCAGTTGCCAAAATAATAAAATTTCAATGGTTTTGCTTCCATCTGCAATTTTTCAACATAGAGGCGCATAACAGGAGCCGTTAGCTCGGGACGCAAAGCAAGTTTTCTTCCTGCTTTATCTTCAAATGCATAAATTTCTTCCATTATCTGCTCTCCAGATTTCAATGTAAAAAGTTCTAAATTTTCGAAAGTTGGTGTTGCAATCTCTTCATATCCATATTTTTCAAAGATTTGCCTCATTTTTTGTTCAAGCCATCTCCTTTTAGCCATGTCTTCTGGTAAAAAATCTCTTGTTCCACGAGGCTTGCCAATCATGATATTAATGCACACCCATTTTAAATGGTTTGCTAAATGAGGAGAATAGGAAGGAAAGAGCCAACGATGGAGGAGAGATTTTTATTTCGACATTTTAATAAATTTTGAAATTTAATATGTAAAAATGTTTGAAAAATTAACAAAAAAATAACAGTTTTTACAATTTTTGACCGTTTGAAATGAAAAATTTATAAATAGCGGGTTTTTTCGACTCGAACAAAAAGGAGGAAATAAAATGAGCCAAACAATAACAGAAAAAATCATCTCGAAACATCTGATTGAAGGAAAAATGGAAGCAGGAAAAGAAATCGCCATAAAAATCGACCAGACATTAACTCAAGATGCTACAGGGACAATGGCTTATCTTGAATTTGAGGCCATAGGAATTCCAAGGGTGAAAACAGAGTTAAGCGTCAGCTATGTTGACCACAACACATTGCAGACAGATTTTAGGAATCCTGATGACCACCTCTATCTTCAAACTATAGCGGCAAAATATGGTTTATATTTCTCACGCCCGGGAAATGGCATATGCCACCAGCTCCATCTCGAAAGATTTGCCTGCCCGGGAAAGACATTGTTGGGCAGCGACAGCCACACTCCTACGGCAGGCGGCGTTGGTTCTCTTGCTATCGGCGCTGGCGGCTTAAATGTTGCTGCAGCGATGGCGGGTGAGCCATTTACACTTAAATATCCAGAAATTGTGGGCGTGAAGCTCACAGGGAAACTCAGACCATGGGTTTCTGCCAAGGATGTTATACTTGAACTCTTGAGGCGTGTGGATGTGAAAGGTGGCGTTGGCAAGATATTCGAGTATTTTGGTCCAGGAGTAAAAACATTGAGTGTGCCGGAGAGAGCAACAATAACCAATATGGGAACAGAAACAGGAGCAACAACAAGCATATTTCCGAGCGATGAGGTAACAAAGAAATGGCTTGAAGCACAGAATCGTGGCGAACAGTGGATACCGCTTGAGGCAGATGAAGATGCGGAATATGATGAAATCATCGAGATTGACCTAAGCGAGGTTGAACCATTGGCTGCTCTTCCTCACAGTCCTGGAAATGTAAAGCCCGTGTCTGAAATTGAAGGCATGGAGGTGCAGCAGGTTGCAATAGGTTCATGCACAAATTCATCTCTAAGAGATTTGAAGATGGTTGCTCAGATCCTGAAGGGACATACAGTAGCGCCAAATCTTTCATTACTCATAAATCCTGGATCCCGTCAGGTTGTCAAGCATCTTGTTGAGACAGGCGAATATAAATATCTAGTTGATGCTGGTGCCAGAATATTAGAAAACGCATGCGGACCATGCATAGGAATGGGTGGTGCCCCTCCTTCCGGCACTATCAGCGTGAGAACATACAACAGAAATTTTGAAGGGCGCAGCGGCACAAAAGATGCGGGTGTTGTGCTTGTAAGCCCTGAGACTGCAGCGGTAACTGCAATTAAAGGCGTTCTTACTGACCCAAGGAATTTCGGTGAGTATCCAAAAATGGAATTGCCAGAGAGGTTTTATGTCAATGACAACATGATAATAACACCACTCCCGCCGGAGAAGGCGGCGAAAGTTAAGATTCGTCGTGGGCCAAACATAAAACCACTGCCAGATTTTCCGCCGTTGCCATCTTTTGTTGAGGGTGAAGTCCTGATAAAAGTTGGAGATAATATAACTACAGATCACATCATGCCAGCGGGAGCAAAGATCCTGCCATTGAGGAGCAACATACCGGAGATATCCAAGTATGTTTTCTCTCGTGTTGATCCAGAGTTCTACAACAGAGCCATGGAAAAGAAAGGTGGCTTTATCATAGGTGGAGAGAATTATGGTCAGGGTTCAAGCAGAGAACATGCAGCCATAGCACCGAAATATCTGGGCATAAAGGCAGTCATAGTAAAATCATTTGCCCGTATCCATCGTGCCAACCTCATAAACTTTGGTATAATGCCACTGATATTTGATAATCCGGGTGACTATGATAAAATTGAGCAGGGACATAAACTGAAGATAGACTATAGTGGCATAGATGGAGGAAAACTCACATTAAAGAATCTCGCAACAGGAGAAGAATATCAGATACACCACGATCTTGGTGATAAGGAACTTGAAATCATAAAGGTTGGCGGTCTTCTACCATGGATAAAGAAAAAGCAGGGAGGCGGAGCATGAAGATTGAAAAAGAGGTAACCGTAGGCACAGAAGAGAGAGAAGATGTCCTTCTCACCCTCAAACCCAATCCTGAGGGAGGCATAAAGATAAATATCACGGGCAAAGGCGCGGAGCAGTTTGGTGAAGAGATCCGCTCTGCAGCGATGAGTGTGCTGAAAGAGATGAATGTTGAAAATGCTATCGTTGAGATAAAAGATAATTGGGCTTTTGACTATGCTATTAGGGCAAGAACTAGGGCAGCAGTTCTTGCTGCGAAGGGGGAGGTGTAAATGGCATACAAACTCAGGAGAAGTCGTATATATGTGCCTGGCAACAATCCCAGAATGCTATCAACATGTGGTCTTTTTGATGCAGATGTAATTACCATAGATCTCGAAGATTCTATAGCCCCTGATCAGAAGCTCGCTGCCAGATGGCTCGTTGCAGAGGCTTTTAAGGATCTGGACTTTGGTAGAAGTGAGGTTACTGTAAGAATAAATGCCCTGAGCACACCATGGGGGAGGAAGGATCTTGAAGCCATCATTCCAACTAAAAGAGTTGAGGTCATTTATCTTCCAAAAACAGAAAGTCCAGAGAATATAAAGCAACTCGACTCAGTCTTGGAAAAACTTGAGAGGGAAAGTGGAATGGAAGTTGGCGCAACGAAGATAGTGCCTATTCTAGAGAGCGCAAAGGGCGTGTGGTTTGCCTATGATATCGCAGTTGCATCTGATAGAGTCGTTGCACTTTCCTTTGGTGGAGAAGATTATACGAGAGATGTAGGTGGCGAAAGAACACCTGAAGGCACAGAATTAATGTGGGCAAGAAGCCAGGTGGTGGCTGGCGCAAAGGCCGCTGGAAAGCAGGCGCTAGATACGGTATATTCCAATGTAGAGGATCTCGAAGGTTTATACAAGAATACTGTCATGATGAAAAAGTTAGGATTCGATGGCAAAGCAGCCATTCATCCAAATCAGATTCCAGTGATACATGAGGCATTCAATCCCACACAGGATGAAATCGATTATGCTCTTCGTGTAATTCAGGCGATTGAGGAGGCAAAGGCTAAAGGCTCTGGTGTTGTTGCTCTGGGAAGAAAGATGATTGATAAACCAATAGTTGAGAAGGCTGAGAGGGTGCTAATGATAGCATATCTTGCAGGTATGATAGAGGAAGACGAAATTCCTGAAAATATAAGGGAATCGATAGTAAAGGAGGAAGAATGATGGTGAAGAATGCGGTCGGCAGGAAAATTCCTAAAGAGATAGCAGGAATGAAACTTATTCCATTTAAAGGCGCATTTGCCCATGTACCAACGGGCAGGAAAGCAGCTCCAAAGTTGGGCTATGCGGCATCGCCTGATAAGAGAAACAAGGTAGTTAAAGGTATAGAGGAAGCGATAAAGAAGGTTGGCTTGGAAGATGGAATGACAATATCGTTCCACCATCACTTCCGTGATGGGGATATGGTAATGAATGCAATTCTTAAAGCAGCGATGAAACTTGGTATAAAAAATCTCACTCTTGCTCCATCATCAACATTCCCATGCCAGGAAGAGATGGTGCTTAAGGCAATAAAGAAGGGAACAGTGAGTTATATTGAAGGCGGATCATATCGTGGAAAGATAGGACAGGCTGTATCGGCTGGAATATTTGACAAGCCTGTAAGAGTAAGAAGCCATGGAGGAAGAGTCAGAGCCATAGTATCTGGAGATATACACATTGATGTAGCCTTTATAGGTGCCCCATCATCTGACTATGCAGGAAACTGCAATGGTCTGTATGGCCCTCATT
>JAGGWA010000073.1 GCA_021157745.1 Thermoplasmata archaeon | reverse complement strand
TCATGAAAATGGCTGGGTTTTGATACGACCATCTGGAACCGAGCCAATAATAAGGATATATTCCCAATCAAAAGATGAAAGCATTGCAACAAAAATGGCAGAAAAATATAAAAAGATGATAAAGGAAATGGTTTAGACAACGAGCGTTGTTGTGCCTCTCGGGATCACCAAAATCTTTGCATCTTTTCCTTTTATTTTTAAAGCTTCTTTTATGGCATCATCAACGCTTTCAAAAACGTTCATCCTGAAAACATCTTCAAGCATTTTTCTGTCCATGTCCGAAACAATAAACAACTTTGCTTTATCCATAGCCTTTAAATGATAAAAAGCTTTGTGGCCACCTGGAATAAATTCCTTGCTCAACTCCTTTTCCATTTCTTCCTTCGTTTTATATTTCTTCATCCATTGATAGTATGGCTTTGAGCCATGGCCATCTGGGCATTCGGCAGATAGAATAATCACGCCATTTTCTTTAACAACATTCAATGCAAGATGTATGGCTTTATAAGCCTGATAAAGATTGACATCATGGGGGCTGCCGTCTGCAGCTGTAATAACAATATCTGCTTTTTCCTTCACTTTCACCTCATACATTTTGTCAACAAGGGCAGCACCCTTTCTTAGCACCAAATCAAAATCACCTGCAAAAGCTCCAACTATTTCATGCTTTGCATTCTGCACAACATTCAAACAAAAATGCGGCGCCGCAAGGCGGGCTGCTTCCGTCATGTTTTCATACATCGGGTTGCCATCCAAAACGCCAGGCTTTGCCATCGGATGGAAAAAGTTTGTCGTGTAATTATGCTGTATGGTGGAATAGTGGGCTATTCCAGGGAGTATGCTTTTCCTTCCTCCTCCATATCCAGCAAAATAATGGATCTCGACATCGCCAAGCAGTATCTTCAAATCTGCTTCTAAAAAAGCATTTTTTATTTTTACATCCGTGCCGCGAGAAGTTGTTCCAATGTATGTGAAATCGTTTCCATGGCAGTTGTTACTTATGTATTCAAGCTCTTCTGCATAATTTTTGCCCAGTAAACGAGTTGCTTCCTCATGCTTGACTTCACGATGTGTTCCTGTTGCAAATATGACAAGAATATCATCTTCTTTTATTCCTTGCTCTTTCAATTCTTTTATGACGTGGGGCATCATTTCCCATGTTGGACATGGTCGAGTATAGTCATCTACCACTATCGCAACCTTCATTCCTTTCTTAGCCTGCTTTTTCAATGGCAGCGCTCCCATCGGCTTTTGCAATGCTTCCTTTATATATTGACTCGCATCCTTCTCTGGCTCCATTTCATTTGGATAAACAACTTCCACCAGATTCTCATCTGGAACATTCGCCTCAAGAAATCCATTTCCATATGGTAACTTGACTTTCATATAGCTGATAGAAATTTGCATAGATAAATTTAATGGCGGATCATCCAATCTTGAAAATGCTCCATGGGAAAAATTGTATGCTAGCATCTCCAACCTGCCCGATTCCGTCTCCGAGTAACCCAAATGTTATTGGTCCAAATATGGTTCCCCAGTAATTATGGCGGGCATCACAATGGCTTTCATTGGCAAATATCCCTATTCCAAAACCACTACCATATATGTTGTTGTAATTTGCAGTTATTTCTGGACATTCCATTAAATATATTCCGTACTGCTTGTTTTTCACAATATCGCATCTTGTTATGTTAATTGCATTTGATGATTCTATGTATATTCCATTTCTGTTATTTTCCTCTATTATATTTCCTTCTATTCGATTATTTTGGCATTCCCTCATGTATATTCCATTGTAACCATTCTTGTATATATGACAGTATGAAATTATGTTCCCATTTGAATGAGGATAGAGAACTATTCCGCTTCCATCACTTTCTGTTACTATGTTTCCAGAAAATTCGTTATGGGTTGAATGAGCTAATTTTATACAATTCATTGATTTTTTGAGACTGCAATTTGAAACAGTGCAATATTGGGAAAAATCTAAAGTTATGGCATAAGCTTTGCAATTCGAAACATCGCAATTTTCTATGACATTGTATCCTCCCCCATTAAAATATATTCCAGTCCAATTAATGTTTTTGACTGTGAGATTCGAAATGGAATTATGGCTGGAATAATAAAAGGCGATGCCGCTCTTTCTGTAAATATCAGAGATGGTACAATCTTTTATGGTAGCATACCTGATATAATAACCAAAAATGCCTCTGTTACAGTTTGTGACTGTGCAATTGGATATTTCGCAATAGTAAGTGTAATTGTATATTCTTATTCCTGCATCATCGCCAATATTACCGCTATTTGTGATTGTGAATCCATTGATTTTAACATTGGATGCTGTTATAAAAACCACATCGCCTTTCATTCCTCCATTGATTACCGTATTATCTCTATCCTTCCCGATAAGGGTTATTTGCTTAGTAATAACTATATTTTCGTTATAAACGCCTGGATAAACAATGATTGTATATCCATCCAATGCATCATCAAGTGCTGCCTGTATACTGCTATAATTTCCCTCACCACTTCCGCCAACATACAGAATATTATTCAGAGAGTTACTTTCTATACTATGCTGAAAGGTTACTTGAGTTAAAAATAGAAGAGAGATAATGATAATAGCTCTCTTCATGATAAACAAATAAATGGGTTATATAAAAACCTTGCTGAGTAAATTTTTTATTTTCTCTGCTATATATCATCATGGCAAAGTGGTTATGCTTTGTTGTTGCCATGCTCCTTTTAATTCCGAATATAGGAATGAGTGAAAAAAGAATGAATGAAATGACTAAAAACAGTATGGAGGTGCAGCATTTCAGAAATG
>JAGGWA010000092.1 GCA_021157745.1 Thermoplasmata archaeon | reverse complement strand
ATGAGCTATCCTGAATGTTTTTTCCTTAAGTTTTCCATATCCATTCGATATCCTTACATAATGTTTTGCAAGCTCTTTATTTAAATCCGCCACTGAAATGTTGCGAGTATTTTCAATGCATGTTAGTGTTTTTGATTCATAGCCTTCCTCGGCAAATATATCAAAATATTTTCTCGCCCAATCCTGCACTATTTTGGCCATCTTTTCATGTCTCGCAAATCTATTTTCCAAGCCCTCCTCATTCAAAATGTAATCGAGCTGCATGTTCAGTGCAAATAAATGCGGAATGGGCGGCGTCACCATCGTTTGATTCTTCAAATGATATTTATAAAGGCGTGGCAAATTGAAATAAAAGCCTCGATTAACCTCCTTTGCTCTCTCAAGCAAGCGCTCGCTTATCGATGCCACTGCAATTCCGGATGGCAATCCAAAGCATTTTTGCATTCCAGCGAGACACATGTCTATGCCAAGCTTATCCACCTCTATCTTCACGCCTGCCATGGCAGAAACGGCGTCGACAAACAGAAAAACATCATCATATTGCTTTACAACTTCTGCAATCTCTTTCAGGGGATTCATGACACCAGTGGATGTTTCATTGAAAACGAGGGTGACGGCATCATATTCGCCAGTATCCAGCTTTTCCTTAACCATCTCGGGCTTTATTGCCTTGCCCCACTCTACCTCGAGCTTGTCAGCAGGGATTCCATTCATCGTGGTTATTTCATGCCACCTGTTGGAGAATGCACCATTCACAAGATTAAGGCATTTCTTTTTGACTCCATTTATTACGGCTGCCTCCATGGCGCCTGTGGCGGAGGAGGCGAATATAAAAACAGGGTTTTTTGTGTATAGCAATTGCTGCAGTTTGGGCTGAATTTCCGCATATAGATCAGAAAATTCCTTTGAGCGATGATGTATTTGGGGCGTCGCCAGCGCCTGCAAAATTTCTTCTCTTACCTCTATAGGGCCTGGGGTAAACAACTTTAAATGCCTCATGCTTGGATATAAAATAGATATACTTAAAAGTTGTGTGGCTTTTCAAAATTAATCATAAAGATTTAAAAAAATCGGTTTATTTAATCTTATGAAATCTTCCTCGATAACATTCCTTGTGGCAATATTTTCATTGATAGCTTTCTCAGCTTTTGTTGCCACATTTCCGCACGGAATTGATATTGCCAGCAAACATAAGATTGTTGTTTCCAGCCCGAGCATAACATTCTATGGAGGCATGAAAGGAAATGGAAGCTTCTGTTTTTATGCTACCAATTCAACAATAAATGGAGAAAATGTAAGTTATGCTGGTTTTGAAGGCAAGGGCTATTTTTATTTGCCTTCTGTTTTATGCATCGATGAAAAGGCATACTGCAAAAATGCATATTTCAATGCAACTGGTGTTATGAAAATAGATGAAAATGAAAGTTACGGAAAGCATTCTGTAAGGATTGAAGGACAATGCATTTTGAATTTTTCATCAGCAAACATTTCATTTTTTAGAAGCAATGAAAATATTCAAGATTTTTTAAAAAACGTAAGCACAGAAGGTGTTGAAAGGATAACAAATTTAATTGATTTACTCCCTATTCCCATGGATAGCATTTTTTACATAAATGGCAATGGAAGTATAGACGAAATGAAATTTAACAAAAGCGAGCTCATTTTCAGAGGCTCTGGAGAATATAAGGAAAAAAAATTTTATGGTGACTCATATTTAATCATAAAAAATAAGAAATTTTTTGAAAAGGAAAAGGAGATAAAAATAGGTGCATTCCCGGTTCCATACAAGCTCATATACATATGGGTTGTTGCAATAGCCATTTTCATAGCCTCGTTATTCATCAAAAAAGAGAGAGAATTTGATAAAAAATTTGCAGGCATTCCAGCAATAATTTCATTGCTTTTCATAGCAATCACATTTTATCTATGGGAAAAGCAGGCAACGGTAATATTTGGCGTAAGCTTTTTCCATTCCATTCTGAATGCAAATTTAAAAACAATCTTAACAATGATTTTCATCATTACGCCATACATGGAGATAATCGCATTGATTGCATTCCCATCGAGGCTTGCAATCTCATCGTTACTCTCATTTTTTGGACTTGATAACATCGGGAAAACCATAGGAAATTGCATTGGCTATCCTGTGGCGATATGGCTTGGAATAAAAATGCTTCCATCATTATTGAACATGATTTTCCTTCCATTGCTAAGATTGATATGAAAGTGGAGCCAATTTATGGAGAAAGAGCCCTGTATATTCAAAAGGCAAAAGCAATCGTTATTGCAGATTTGCATATTGGTATAGAATTTGAATATGAAAACAGAGGAATAACCATACCGTTGCAGACAAAAAGCATGATGGAAAGAATCATTGCAATGCTAAAAAGAAAAAGAGCAGAGAAATTGATAATACTTGGAGACTTAAAGCATGTTATTTTGGATAGAGAGCATATCATGAAGGAAAGGAGAGAGGTTGCATATTTTTTAAAGGAATTGAGCAAGCATGCGGAAATATGGATTGTGAAAGGGAATCATGATGCACGTTTGAAAAGCAAATATGCAAAAATATTTGGGGCAAGAGGAATATTGCTCGATAACATAGCCATGGCTCACGGCCACGCATGGTGCTCGCCGTCGATAATGAAAGCAAGCATTTTAATAATGGCTCATCTGCATCCATATATAAGGATTACAACAAAAACTGGCTATTCATACACGGAGCCATGCTGGATTAAGGGGCGATTCAAAAAACAAAAATTTTCCAAAAAATATCCAGATGGAAATGAAAATATGCAGGTTATTGTAATGCCATCCTTCAATCCAATCGCTGGAGGAATTGCTGTTAATAAAGAAAAGCTTGAGCACGGTATAGCAAGCTTGATTGACATTGAAAATGCAAATGTATATCTTTTGAATGGCATTAACTTGGGGAGGGTAAGAAATTTAAGGTGAAACTGAATTATACCTCATGAAAATTCTAATAACTGATGAGGTGGCAAAGGAAGCAATGGATTTGCTTAAAGAAAAACATGAAGTCGTTTTTAAAGAGCTGCGAGGGGAAGAACTCGAGAAAGAAATTGGAGAATATGATGCTTTGATGGTGAGAAGTGCAACAAAAGTTACGGCAAACATTATAAAAGCTGGAAAAAAACTCAAGGTTATAGGAAGGGCTGGGATAGGCGTTGATAATATAGATGTTGAAGAAGCAAGCAAGCACGGCATCTATGTCGTCAATTCGCCGGGCGGCTCCACCCGCTCTGTGGCGGAGCTTAGCGTTGCCCTGATGTTTGCTCTCGCGAGGAAGATAACTAAAGCGGATGAAAGCATGAAGAAGGGAGAGTGGGCGAAGAAAAAGCTTAAGGGAATAGAATTGCAGGGGAAAGTTCTTGGATTGATAGGGAGCGGGAGGATAGCGAGAGAAGTTGCTAAAATAGCTTCCTGTTTGGGGATGAGTATACTCGTTTACAGTCCGCATTGCACGCCTGAGAAGGCAAAATCGATGAATGCAGAGTTGAAGAGCATGGAAGAAATTTTTTCCACGGCAGATTTCATTTCATTGCATGTTCCTCTAACTGAAGAAACACGACACATGGTTAATGAGGCGTTGTTGAGAAAGATGAAGAAGACAGCATTCCTTGTAAATGTTGCCAGAGGAGGAGTTGTTGACGAGGAAGCATTGTATAAGGTTTTGAAGGAAGGAGCGATAGCTGGAGCAGCCGTTGATGTTTTTGAGCATGAGCCATATCAGGGAAAGCTTGCAGAGCTCGACAATGTTATTCTCACACCCCATATTGGTGCTTCAACAAAAGAGGGGCAGATAAGAGCAGGCGTTATATGTGCTGAGCAAATTTTGAAGGTTTTAGATGGAAAGGAACCAGATTACTGGGTAAATAAAGACATGATGAAATGAAATTTGAAATTGAGAGAAGAAATGAGGCAGCAAGGCTTGGATGGATTGAATATAAAGGGAAGAAAATAGAAATTCCAGCCATACTTTGGTATTCTTCGCCCCGCATTCCGGCGCCGCCAAAAACAATAAGGCTTGGAAAGGATATTAAAGCGAGTGGAACTTTCTTTTATCCAAAGAAAGGAGATATTCCGCCTTCGTTGCCATACCCCTATTTTTTCCCTCAACCATTCCATGAATTTGCATCTGAATGGAACGAAAGCAATGCGGGAGAATTTGAGATAGTTGATGCAAAAGGAAATGTGAGCAAGGAGGAAAGAATATACATCCTGCAGAATTCAATGGAACTATACTCAAATCCAAGGTATTTTGTCGATGCCGTCATCGAAACAAGAAAAAAAATTGGGTATAAGCCTTTATATGCTCCAGCGATTGCAACTCCAAGCAACCTTGCGATTTTGATTTATGCTGGCATCGATATCGTTGATTCGATAGCTGTTGTCATGAAAAGCAGGAAGGGAATTTATTTTACGGCGGAGGAAGAGCATAGCTTGGAGGAAATGGAGGAATATCCATGTTCCTGCAAATATTGCAGAAAGGGAATAGATGGTTTTCGTGACCTCTTGATGCATAACTATGAAATTTTAAAAAATGAAATGGCAAAAGTGAGGAATGCAATAAAAAATGGGAGTTTAAGAAGGCTTGTTGAAGGAAAAGCTGCTGTCGATGCCCATGTAGCAACGATATTACGCCTTTTGGATGAGAAATATGACCATTTTGAGAAAATATGGCCTATAAGCGGGAATAAAATCAATGCATCCTGCTATTCTTTGAATATGCCCCCAATTAAAAGATTCAGAGAACGGATACTGAAAAGATATGAGAAGCCTGAAGTTGCTAAAATATTGCTTCTGTTGCCATGCTCTTCAAAAAAACCTTATTCGATATCAAAAAGCCATACAATGTTTCGCAAGGTAATAAACAGGATAAGCAATAAAAATGTCATACATGAGATAATATTAACAAGCCCGCTGGGAATCGTTCCTCGCGAACTCGAAAATTTTTATCCAGCTGCCCATTATGATATAAGTGTGACTGGCTACTGGGATAAAGAGGAGCAGGAGATGCTCCAGAAAATGCTTGATGAATTTTTGAAGAAAAACAAATATGATGTAATAATAAACCATTTGCCAAAGGAAATGGATTTTCTTTCCATAGATGCAATTTCAACGTGCCAAGATAAGCCTACTTTGCCAAGTGATCTAAAAAAACTTGAAGAAAAGCTGGCGTTGCTGTCCGAGGAGTATGATTATGTTTATCCTTCATGGCGAAGAAGAGCTGAAGCAAAATCAATGCTTTCATTTCAATTTGGAAGCATTGAAAACTTCATGGAAGGATGCATTGTGAGAGGAAAATTCCCAGATTACAAGATATATTGCAACGATAAGCAAGCTGCCATATATGTTGCTAAGCGCGGACTCTTCTCGCTTACTCTCATAGGAGGGAAAAAACTTGGCAGAAATTACTGGGTTGAGATAGACGATTTCATCCCAAAAGGAAGTGTATTTGCCGTTGGTGTAAAAAATGCGGATGAAAGGATAAGGGTTGGTGACGAGGTGGTTGTTTTCCATGGCGATGAGTTTCGTGGCGTGGGTGTTGCAAAGATGAATGGAAGCGAGATGACAGAAAGCAGGCATGGGGAGGCTGTTAAAATAAGGCATTATATATAACTGGGTCGTAAATTTTATCTTTTCTTTACTATTTATAATCATGGCGAAGCTGCTATGCTTTGTTATTGCCGCCATATTTCTGTTTCAATCTGGAATTATGAATGAAAAGAGTATTTCCATGAACAATGAAAGCATGAACCTCACTAACTATTCATTTCATTCGAGCTATCCTGTTTTTCCCATCTCCAAATTCATTCCCATAAAAAATCATGCTCCAACTGCGTTGATGAATGTGAGCAGAGCTGGGAGCTCCATTGTTTTTGATGCCTCGTTAAGCTATGACGCAGATAACGATACATTGCAGTACAGGTGGGATTTTGATAACGATGGTGTGTATGATACTCCATGGATTTCGTCTCCCAAAACATCACATGTTTATTATGAGCCATACAATGGATTCGTTAGGCTTGAGGTGAGAGATGAGCATAATGCAAAAGATGAATGTGTGATAAGTGTAACAATAAAAGATGAAACAGGTAAATCGGATATATCAGACATAGACCAGAAACAGGAGCAGGCAGATGGCTATGTAAAGATATATGGAGACAGATACTACGCCCAGACATTCAAGCCGAGCAAACTGAAATTTACTGGCATTGACATATATGTGGGAAGGAAAGGGATAGCGAGTTATGAGCAGAGCAATAACAGGTTTGTCTCGTTTCTATCGGCGATAAGAAACATTCTTATGAGATTCTTTGGCATTTCCTTCCCAAATTTCATTGAAAATATGTTCCTCGGAGATTTAGTTGTAAATGTGTGGGAGGTTAAAGGCAACAACATAAAGGGAATATATGTTACAGGACATACATTCAAGGCAGATGAGATAAGCAAAAGCGGGGGATGGATACATGCAGATTTTGGTGGCATAAAATTGGAGCCATATAAAACATATGCCATAGTTGTTCATCAGACAGGAGGGAATGAGAGAAATTACTACAAGTGGTACTATGGAAATGGCAATCTCTATGAGAATGGAATGTTCTATGAGAAGACAAACGGAGCATGGAACGGCGATGTTGGGAGGGATTTCTGCTTCAGAAGCTACGGCGAGCTAAGCGGAGATGAGCCTGACGGCAATGAAGAAAAATGGGCTGTTCTGATAGGAGTGCTTGAAACATCTGAAGGGGCTATAGCCCACTTTGCAGACAACAACGCCTATGATGCAAGAGATTGTTTAATAGCTCATGGCTGGGATCCAAGCCACATAAAGGTTCTCATATCCCCAACAAAAAATGAGATAAAATCAGCATTGAGCTGGATGGCAAAAAATGATGACTACGATGATATAGACCTCGTAATGTGGAGTGCGCATGGATCTGTAGGGGCTCCTCCATATGGATATTTATTTGTTGCCTATGATGGATTCATCACCGGGCGTGAGATAGACTCATGCCTTGATAAATGCTCATACAAAGGAATGCTTGTCATAGCAGATTCATGCCAATCTGGAGGAGTCATTCATGATGTTGCGCAGGACGGAAGGGTTATACTGACAGCAACGAGAGAAGACAGAGCGGGTCATGTCAGTAGTATTTTCAAGAACAGCGTATTCATCTACTTTCTTTTCGACTCGAAGGAGGGAGCATTCTCGATGAGGATTTGCGATTACAACAAAGATGGATATGTATCCGCTGAGGAAGCCTATAAGTATGCATCAAAGGCAACAGATGATTACTGCTGGGAACGCTACCAACATAAGGAAAATTGGTTACAGTATCCACAGATGAGCGATCGCTATCCGACAGCAGCAAACAATGCTTCGGAGCTGCTCATAAGTTATGTTGGGAGATAAGGCATCATATATGATAAAATATATATTTCAATGCCAAATATATGGATATGAAAATTGTATACATGTTAGCCATTTTTACATTGCCTCTTGCTTCTATAGCAGCCAGCGCCGGCTTCATTTCTTCAGAGCTTGATTTGAGTGTTGAAAAACCCTCGGCTGTGCCTTTGAATGAAGCCATAGTTTTGCATGCTAGCCTTAACTTCAGCTGGGGTTTTGGAGCAATAATCCCAATGCCACTCGTTATTTATATAGAAGCGGAAAATGTTCCAGACTGGCTTTCTGTTTCTATTCAGCCTTCTTCATTCACAATAACGCCTGTTGGCTGGCGTGGCGGAAGCGTTGAGAAAGATGTGACTATAACGCTAAGGGCAAAAGATGAGGCACCTGCTTTCATCACATACAACGTTGTCATACATGCTTTTACAAATGGAAGCCTTATTGTAAATGGGGCAGAAGATAAGGAAGCTTTGGATGTTATGCAGGACTTTCATGATGCTGGAATATTCGTTGAGCATAAAAGTGTAAAGCTAAGTATGGATGAAAGCAAGGAAGTTACAATAAATGTTACAAACAATTGCAATTCTCCTTTGTATATAAATGTTCAGCCTGTTAATGAAAGCAAGTACTTCGATTTTTCTTTTCCATCCATGCAAATTATACAGAGTCATTCAACTGGCGTGATTAAAATAGGTATTACAGCAAAAAAGATTGGAAAGGAAGAGGTGCCATTGAAGATTGAGTATTATCCTCCAGGACATGAAGAGAAGAAAAATTTTGCATACACCAATATAACAATTGAAAGCTATGGAAAAGAGGGATCAATGACAGCAATTTCCATAGGAATAATAATTGTGATCGTTGCTTCAATAATAATTGTAATATGGAAGAGAAGATAAAGGGCTTGGTAGAAAAACATGATGAATACAGGCGGAGCAGCATAAACCTGATTCCTTCTGAAAATGCAATGGCAAAGGATGCATTGAAAGCTTTGTCGAGTGATTTAGCAACTCGATATGGAACAGAATGGTATGGTGGCAGCGAGTATGCAATAGAGATATATAAAAGAGCTACTGAACTTGCCAAAAAATTGTTTAATGTGAGATATGCGATTTTAAATGCCATATCTGGAAATATCTGTGATGTTGCAGCCATATTTGCTTTTACAAAGTCACATGACGAGATTGCAACAATACCAAAGGAGAATGGTGGTTACCCTTTTGGCTATGAAAAATTTCACCGCAAAAAATACAGCATACCGATGAAAAAATATGAAATAGATGTTTCAAAACTCGAAATGAAAAAAATTCCACTTACTTTGCTCGCTCAATCAACTATATTCTTTCCATTGCCTGTAGAAAAAATAAGAGAGAATTTTGATGGAATCGTTGTTTACGATGCCTCGCACGTCATTGGCTTGATAGCCGGAAATGCATTTCAGAATCCATTGAAGGAGGGAAGCCATGCTATAATTGCTTCGACACACAAAACGCTTGCGGGGCCGCAGGGCGGCATTGTTTTAATCAATAATGATGCGATCTATGAAAAATTTGCTTCCTATCTTTTATTTGATTTCGATACAGGCATTGGTCTGGTTGACAACATGCACATGAATAGGATAGCTGCTCTGGCGATTGTTTTTGAAGAGCTTATAAGCAATGGCAGAAGATATGCTTCGCAAATCGTAAAGAATGCAAAAGTTCTGGCAGCGCATTTGCACGAAAATGGGGTTGCTATAAAATATGCTGACAGAGGCTTCACCCAAAGCCATCAGATAATGCTTGATATGGATAAAAACAGGGCCTACAAATTCTTTAAAAAGCTTGAAGAAAATAGAATTTTCATAGATTGTATTGGAAGAATTGGCGTTGCTGAAGTAACGCACATTGGAATGAAAGAAAAAGAAATGGAGGAAATAGCTGAACTCATGCTGGATGTATACAAAGGAAAAGATGTAAGAAAAAAAGCAATGGAACTGGCAATGGAATTCTACAATAAATTTTATTCTTAGTCTCTTCCCATTTCAATCATTTTCATTAATGGCTTCCTAGCTTTTTCAATAATATCTTCCGGAATCTTCACTTCATATTGCATTTTTTCAAGGCTTCTTATGACACTATCCAGAGTTATTTTTTTCATTGTCGGACAAACAGCGTGGCTTATGCAGTAAAATTCTTTATCTGGCATCTCCTTCTTCATTCTATAGCATAGCCCCACTTCTGTTGCAACTATGAATTCCTTTGCATCGCTTTCTTTTGCATATTTAACCATTCCTTCTGTAGAAGCAACTTTATCAGCCAAATCTATCACATCTGGCATACATTCAGGATGAGCCATTACAACGGCATGGGGATACTTTTCTTTCATTTCAATAATATCTTCCGGCGACATTGCCTGATGCGTGGGGCAAAAACCAGGCCATAGAACCATTTCTTTATCCACGAATCTTCTTACATATTTTCCAAGGTTCTCATCTGGAACAAAAATAACGCCATCTGGCATGCTTTTTACAACTTTTACAGCGTTGGCAGAAGTGCAGCACATATCTGCTATCGCCTTAACTTCCGCTGTTGTATTAACATATGCCACAACATCCATTTTCTTTTCTTCCTTCAATTTTTTTAACGCCGCCGCATCTACCATCGCCGCCATTGGACAGCGTGCCTGCATTTCCGGATGTAGAACAATTTTATCTGGATTGAGTATTTTCGCCGATTGAGCCATGAAATCAACGCCACAGAAAACAATAACGCTTGCATCCGTTTTGCTTGCTTCTACTGCTAAGCCAAGGGAGTCGCCAACATAGTCTGCCACATCCTGCACTTCTGGTCGTTGATAGTTGTGGGCTAAAATGATTGCATTTCTCTCCTTCTTCAGTTTTTTAATCTTTTCTATTTTATCCACGCATGTATATAAAAGGCATTATAAAAGTTTGGTGCCATCACAAGTATTTTCTCGGATCAGTTATTTTTCCCTCTATCGCTGCAGCTGCCACACTTGCTGGTGAAGCCAGGTATACCTCCGCCTCCTTAGAGCCCATTCTTCCTCTGAAATTTCTGTTGGTGGAGGCAATTGCAACCTCTCCACTCGCCAGAACACCTTCATGGGCTCCCAAGCATGGACCGCATCCTGGGTTCATTACGACAGCGCCTGCCTCAATGAATATTTTTATCAATCCTTCTTCTAAAGCCTGCTTATATACTTTCATGGAAGCAGGAAAAACGAGCATGCGGACATTCTTTGCTATTCTCTTTCCCTTCAAAATTTTTGCAGCTATTCTTAAATCTTCTATCCTCCCATTTGTGCATGAACCGAGCATAGCCTGATTTATTTCTTTTCCTTCAACATCTTCTATACTCTTTACATTGTCAACGCTGTGAGGACATGCTATTTGCGGAGTTAGCCCGCTAACATCAAATTCAAATTCTTTTTCATATGGACCGTCGTTGCTTCCATAGAACATCGCCGCCTTAGCCCCCATTTCCATTGACATGTTTGACATGGTTATTTTATCCGCCAGAGGAAAATCTTCGACAATGCCATAGAATTCAACAGCCTTATAATTGGCCCCATCCGCTTTAAGCTCGCCTATTATATGCAATATGATATCTTTAGCAAAAACTCCTTTTGGTATGCTTCCTTTTATAACAATTTTATAGGTTTCTGGAACTTTGAGCCAAAGCTTTCCAGTTGCCCATACGGAAGCCATTTCAGTTGCTCCTATTCCTGTTGAAAATGCTCCCAAAGCGCCATAACTTGTTGTATGGCTGTCTGTGCCAACGATTAGCGTTCCTTTTTTAACATGCCCTTCTTCAATCATGACTTGATGACATATTCCATAGTTTATATCATAGAAATTTTCAATTCCATTTTGTTTGACAAACTCTCTTATTGCTTTATGCCCTTCTGCCGTTTTTATTGTATTCGCTGGAACTCTGTGGTCGAGAATGATTACAATTTTACTTGCATCCCACAACTTTGCCCCAATCTCCTTAAATTTTTTTATCACCAATGCAGCATTATCATGGCTCATTGCCTTGTCTATTTTTGCTTCAACAATGTCTCCCGCTTCCGCCTTCACTCCAGCCTTTTCAGATAAAATTTTTTCTGCAAGTGTCATTTCAATCGCCTCACAACATCCAAAACTGTTCCATCCCTATATTCTATTATTCCTATAATCTCATCGCTAAAATTCGGCTCTTTTGGCTCACCAACAAGGCTTTTAGCCTTCTTATACAATTCTTCAATATCGACAATTTCCATTTTGCCCTTCACCGCTTCTATCAAATCTTCCCTCCTTGGATTTATGGCAATGCCCCTATCTGTAACAATAACATCTACAGTCTCGCCAGGCGTCGAAACAGTTGTGACCTCTTTCCTTATTACAGGAATGCGCCCCCTCAACAAAGGAGCTACTATGATGGTAACGAAGCTACCAGCAGCCGCATCCTGATGCCCGCCTATGCCATGCAGAAGCAATCCATCTGAATGTGTATTGACATTGACATTGAAATTTAAATCGAATTCAGTTGCACCCAAAAAGCATGCCGTCTGCCTGTTCACAATGCAGCCTCCAGTATGAGGATCGCCAAAGTCAATATGAGATACCTCAACATGATTTGGGTTCCTGCCTATCGATTCCACAGCTCTCAAATCAAAATCCTGGCCATCGAGAATTTTTTTAGTTGTTCCCTGCTCGAGCATATCGACTACGTAGCCTGTGACGCCACCCATAACGAAATCGCCGACTATGCCCTTTGCTTTCATATAATCATGCAAAAATTTTGTTACAGCAAGGCTGGTGCCGCCTGCGCCAGCCTGAAATGAGAAGCCATCTTTAAGCAGGCCAGCTTTTGCCAAGAATTTTACGACATTTTTTGCTATGTTCAGGCGGGCTGGACTTCTTGTTATTCGCATCGTTCCAGTTTGAATACCGCTTGGATCCCCTATGGAATCAACGACAACAACATTATCAACGAGGGTTTGAGATATTGAGATGGGAGTGATAGGATATGGCTGCAGGTTATCTGTAACGATTACAACTTTATCTGCATGCATTGAATCAGCAAAAGCAAAGCCCATGGCACCAAAAGCAGATTTTCCGAACATTCCAGTTGCATTTCCATAGTCATCCGCCATCGATGCTCCAATAAAAGCAACATCTATGTGCAGCTCGCCAGCTCTTACAGCACGAGCCCGTCCTCCATGACTTCTTAAAACGACGGTGTGAGGAATGTTACCATAGGAAGCGAATTCTCCTAATGGGCCATTCAAACTTCCTTCTATCGCTGTCACAACACCATTTTTTATATGCTCCTTCAATCCTTCATGAACCGGAAACAAAGCTGTTGGAGCAAGCTTTATGTCTTTTATTCCCTGCTTTGCTATTTCCTCCACCACCATATTAACAACAGCATCTCCATTGCGGAGATGATGGTGGAAAGAGATGGTCATTCCATCATCAACGAGCTCTTTCACAGCATCTTTTAGAGAAATTAACTTTTTTTCGCCTGGGAAAACGGCTTTCATTGGTGGGGCATACAATCTTTTTTTCGGCTTGAAAGAAAAAGCTCCTTTAAAAGGTTTCAGCTTCCGTCCATCCAACTCGTTTGGAATATCTCTTCCAACTGCATTTAGCATGAGATGAAATATGGAGGGATTTATAATATTTTGTTATTTCCTTTTGGTGCTGTTAACTTAACGAAATTTTTCGATAAAAATATGCACCCCATTTATCCTCAAAATGAGAACAATGAGATGAGGTGCATAACAAGCATTATTACGGGAGAAGCTATAGTTTTTTCCTCCGCTTATTTCTCCCTTCCAACATTTGGTTTTATACCCGCCATTATTGCGCTCTTACTTTCATCTGTAACGCTTGTAGCGATATTCTATGCTCGCCGAAAAGAGGATTTTTCAGAAAAAATAATTTATGCCATGGCTATAACAACAATGAAAGATTACGCCGCCATTGGGATGGCATTTTTGATGGCAGCAAGCATGCTCATAGCGGCTTTTGTAGCCGAGCCTTTCAAAAAAGAGGGCATGCAGGCATTTGAGAATCCAAATGATGTTATGAATGTTGTGCAAATCTTCGTTATAATGCTTGTCTTCACAGCCATTATTTTAATCATTGCAAAATATAAGGAAAACGCCATGAAATACCTCATTCTATTCATTTTCTTCATGACGGCCATATCCATATTCAACGCATTCCTTTATTACATCCCATACTCTTTCTTCCTCTCATTAGCAATATCTCTGATTATGCTTATTCTTTTGATAAAGCATCCAGAATGGTATGTTATCGACGCCTTCGGCATATTTCTTGCAGGAGGTATAGCGGCAATTTTCGCCATCTCGCTTTCAACATGGCTCATTATTTTACTTTTGATTCTTCTCGCCGCCTATGATGCCATCTCCGTTTATAAAACAAGGCATATGATTAGCCTGGCTAAATCTGTAACATCTTCAAATCTTCCATTGCTTATGATATTCCCGAAAAGCAGGAAATTTTCATATATGGAAAAGCAGGATATCGAAAGCGATGAAAAAGATGCAATTTTTATGGGGCTCGGTGATGCAATCATTCCTGCCATTCTGGTTGCCCACGCATATATACAAAGCATGACTGCATTTCTCCTTACCTTTTTTGGAACAATGCTCGGATACGCAATTTTAATGCATTTGATTAAAAAAGGGCCACAACCAGGTTTGCCATATTTGAATGCTGGAGCAATTGCTGGATATGCAATCTATTTGATATATCCACATTTTCTGCAGTAGGGCTTTCCATCCTTTAACTCTATTCTGCCATTGCAATATGGGCAGCGAAGTTCTTTAATCAGGTAAGAAAGCCAAGCTTCCTTTATTTCCGCTTCTCTAGCCTCCTTTACTCTTGCAAATATTTCCTCCTGCTTCTCATTCTTTATCAGCTTTTCAATGGCTTCGTAATCAATCTCCTTTTTAACCACCTTTCTTTCCCTTACAATCAATTTTGCAATTGCAACGCCTCCAACAAGCCCTCCCAGATGGGCAAGATATGCCACATTGCTTTCATAGTATCTTGACACCAGAGAAAAACCAATTTGCATCAAGCCAAATATTATCGCAGCCGTTACAACACGCATTTCTGTGAATATTATAATTGGAAAAGGTATCGGAACCACTATCTTGTCCCGCGGGAAGGCGGCGGCAAACCCGCCGAGCAGGCTGAAGATGGCGCCCGATGCGCCCATGAGCAGCATGGAATGAAAATTTGCGGCACTGAAAAATAGGGTTGCGAATATTCCTCCGAAAATATATATGGTAAAGATTTTCTTTGCACCAATTCTATGTTCGAAGGGCATGCCTATGAAAAAGAGGGCAATCATGTTGCCAAGTAAATGCATTATATCGTAATGTATGAACATTGATGTTATTAGAGTGTAAAGCATTTCTGGCTTCTGTAAATAGGTAGGATCAAAAACTAAATCGTCAAACACTGACGAACCATAAGGCATATAATTTGGGGAGGTGAATGTCGTTATGAAAAAAATTATGAAATTTGCTATTGCCACAGAATGAACAAAAGAAATTTTCCTCGTGAATGGAATTATCATTGAAAGAATTATGATCAGAATTGCTATCAAACTTAGCGGCGCCATTTTCTCCCCTCTACTACCAAAACAAGAATTATTATGAGAATGGGCAAGAAATCGTATCCGACCATTTTCTTCTTTCCATAATTCCAGTCATAATAAAAAATTTTTTTGAAATAATTGCTTACGTTTTCATTTTCTATTATTATGCCAATCTCCCTGTTATTTCGAACGGAATTTTCTCCCCAGTTTATTGAAGATATCAAAACTTTGTTGTCCACAATCATTCCTTTATTGTGCACATTCAATTTCGAAAATTTTACCTCTATTCCATTTTCCTCCAAAAATTTCTTTGT
>JAGGWA010000034.1 GCA_021157745.1 Thermoplasmata archaeon | reverse complement strand
TCATGGAAGCTGCAGGCTTGGGTCACCAAGCAATATGAACTGCTCCAGTGTCATTTCATAGAGCCTGTCATTGGCTTTGCTGGATGCAATATCATTGAGATAATCATGCTTCGCCTTGACAAGCATCTTTGAAGGCGTCGTTCCATGCTGATAAGCCATGAAAAAGTGCAGATTAAGATATCCAGCCTGTCCAATTGGACCTTCCTCCGTTACAGTTGTTGTTGCACTTTCTGTTGCACCTATCGTCGCAATCGCGCCACCATTGGCTTTTTTGACCAAGCACCATGCAAAGCACGGTATATTTGGATTGCCAAACATATGGTAATCGAGTTTTGCCGTCAAACAGGCGTCGAAGAATACAACTGGCAGCTTATCTCCATTCTTGAGCCATAGAAGGTATGGAGTGTAATATGCAATCATCCATTTGCTATTCTTGGGATATGTTCCAAATCCATACTCGAAACCATGGCCGGAATAAGATATGAATCCGCTCCCCTCGCTCCATATTGCGTTTATTTTCCATGGAAGGAAATTATGTAGCGAGGTTTGAATCCATATGTGCTCGAAATCCTGTCTGGCGTTAGCCACAAATGCATTTACAATTTCACCTTCAGCAATATCATTCCATTTTGGAAATGTATCGCCGCCCATCAAAATCAGGCGTCTAAACCATGGTTTTTCGCTACTATTCTCATACTTTATTATTTTATTTACAACTGTTTTTGCCTCATCCAGATCATGGCATGCGAGACGACCAACATATAGATCAGCATATAAATCAACTTTATCAGCATTTTTTCCTGTCTCGCCAAATCTGTTGTTTCCGTTGCTGTCCCAGCTACAAAAGCTTCCATTGGCGTCGTATATGTCAGCATAGTAATAATCAGAATACATTCCATCCCCCCATATAAATGAATACACTCGCCTGCTGGGCACATGTTCAATGTCTCCAAAAAGCAAGGCATATTTTATCCCATATTTTTCTATTGCATCTCTTAAGAAAAGTTTTATTTTCTCTGGCTCATCTCTTCCATACGAATGAGTGTATATATATGAAAGAGAGACAACTTTTGTTTTAATTCCATGCTTTTCTTTATGCTCCGCAAGCTTATATGCCATACTTTTAAATTCCTCAGGTGTTATGATAATTAAATCATACAAGTCTTTCTCTATGACGGCGGCTTTCTTATACTCTACCTCTATCGATATGGAGCGGGCATATTCGATTTTGTTTTCATCTGGTAAATAGCGAACAGGATAAACATGTATTGGGAGGAAAATTGTTCTGTTGTTGCCATCTAACCCTGCGCCAATTTTGTAGCTCATCCATGCAGATGGAAATTCATCTTGGCTAAAATTATATTTTATTACGCTTCCATTGTTCATCGCCCTTGGAAAAGGCGTGGCGGAGATCTTTTCATTCAAATTTTCTACGCTGATTTCATTGACTCTGCATACAATTCTTTCTATCTTCGTTCCAAATGGAAATTTCAAAATTATTTTGTGCTCTGGCAGTGCTGGCATTCCTGCCGAGTATATTCGAGAGTTGCACCCATGCATGTATATCTTTCCATCCTCAATAAAAGGCATGGAAAAATTGAGTGTTTTTTCAAATATTTCTGGTTGCATTTGTTCTGGCGAGATTTTTAAATGAACATTTTCTCCTGCAGCACTCAAGATAATGAATGCAATAACAAGCAGAGAAGCGATTTTAGCTTTCATGCTTCCAAATTTGAAAAGATTTTAAAATTTTTTCTCCGATTTAAAAATAAAAAAATTACAGGAGGAGATCGTTTCCTATCATTACAAAGCTTCCTCCCACAAATATATGTGTATCTGGATTGAGCTTATGCCCTATTTTGATGTGCAATCCAATGAAGCCTATCATTACGCCACGCTGCTTCCTCACCATGAAACCATAGTCTCCAAATGTCTTGCATCTGTCCCATCTGTAATTTGCTCCAAATTTTACAAATGTGAACCCCTTTTCATATTTGAAGAATATTGGTCTTATGAATAGCCTTAAGAAAGAGCGGTCACGATGCAATGGTATGTATACTTTTCCCTTTCCATAGCTAACAACATATGTAAGCACACCAAAATCCATTCTTTTTGGCAACAAATGCATTATTGCTGCATCTGCCTTTCCTTCTGTAAGTTCCTGCTCTATTTCCTTCGCTTTCTCTTCTGTTACAATCTTTTCTGCTATTTTGTTTCCAAATGAATCATAAACCTCTATTTTTTCTTTTGCTTCATTTTCAGCATTTGCAATTGCCATATATGGCACAACAAGAGACAAAACCACAAATATAGCCAATACCTTCTTCATGCTATGATATTGCCTAACTCTATTTAATTTTTGCCATCAGTTTTTCCAGCATATCAATCCATCTAAGAAAAGAATTTAGGGCTGCTCTCAAATTCGATACACTTTTTGCTTCAATCGTTATTGTAAGCTTTCCATCCTCGAGCTCAAATTTTGTTCTGCACCTTGGAGCTTCCTCATATTTCAATGCATTGTAAAGAATTTCAGCATTCTCCTTTACCTTTATCTCAGCCCTATGCATTATCTTGCTTTAAGCTTCTTTGCAGTTGGAGGGCGCTCCTTATAAAAAATCTTACTCCCGCAATACGGACACTTTATTCCCATTCTTTCCGAATCAATCTCGACAACCTTTCCGCATTTGCCGCACCTATACGTTATCATGTTCCAGCACCCAATATGCTTTTAATGCTCTTCTCCACCTCTTTTCCAGCCGTTGTTACAGGCAGATAGGCGCCGCCCGCAAACTTGGCGCCGCAGCTTCGGCACTGCCATATTGCTGTGCTTACTCGCCTCACCTTTTTCTTCCCGCACCTTGGACAAACATGCCATTGGCGCTGCTTCTCCTCTATCTCCCTTACCTTGTGCCTTATTTTGACTCCATATCTTGGCCCGAAGCGGGCAGCCATTTTACTTTTCTTTGTTCTTTTTGCCATTTTAGCCCTCCATTAATTTACGGATGTTCTTAGCGTGTATTTGCGCCCTCTTTATATTATTTTTTATTTCATCAAGTGTGAAGCTACCGGCCAATCCTTTCTGCATAGCCCTTATATCTCCTTTTTCATCCAAAGCAACTGTGAAGCGGGCTTCTGCAACCTGTTCCTCATCCAGATTTGGATCAACAACTATGGAATCGCCAAACTTAACGAATGTGCAGCTTACTGGAGGAGAGCCAACTGGAAGCGGAACATTGTCTCCAAATCCATATCTTTCATTTGGTACAACGGCATGTTGAAGAGCAATGCTCGCTGCCAGCGAACCAGCATCGAAAAGATTCCCATCATAGTCAAGGACATGTATGTCAATGAAAACAATCCACACCTTTTCGCCGGGCTCAACAACAAGCTTGTCAAGATGGATGTATTCCGATTCTCTTATGCCTCTATCTATTACCCTTGCAATTTCTATGGCGTCTGGCGTCGGCGGACCAGGCTCGAATTCTGGCGATGCCAAAGGCGGGAGTTCTACTGAAGTAGTCATCGTTCCTTCTTCAGGCGAGTCTGGATATGGCTCTCCTATTTCAAGCTTTATTCCCGCCATAACCATTGTATTGCCAATCTTTACCTTTGCTGAGCCTTCGGCATTTTTTATTATGTTTCTTTCTATCGTTATTTTGCGATATTCATCGAAGCCCCGTCCATCAACTCGCTTTCCTTCTTTGGCAAGCCCGAGCAAATAATCACGTTTCACAGCAGATATTTTTCCAAACATATCCATCACCATCATTCCACCTTCTTATATTTTCTCATCAACGCTTCCTTCTGCAATTTGGCAAC
>JAGGWA010000136.1 GCA_021157745.1 Thermoplasmata archaeon | reverse complement strand
CACCCGATGGAAAAAATGGATGGTATTTACATAGTGTTAATGTCTCGCTTTCCGCCACTGATCCAGATGGAGATGCAATAGCATATACAAAATACAGGATAGATGGCGGGACATGGCATGAGTATACGATGCCATTTGAAATATCTCAGGATGGAAACCATACCCTGGAATTTTATAGTGCGGATGATAAAGGAAATGTTGAAAGTGTGAAAAGCACTACCATAAAAATAGATAGAAGCGAGCCAATTATACATGTTAACGTAGCCATTGTTTCCGGCAGTGTTTGCTTCAATGTAAGCATAGATGACATAAACAATGTTACGGCTTTCATTGAATACTGGTATGATGGAAATCATACAAATGAAAGCATGATGAAATATGGAAAATACTGGAAAAAAGAGATTCCTTTGATAAATGGCGTACATTACATAATACATGCTGTCGATGTAGCTGGAAACTGGAATGAGACTGAAGAAGGAATTATTGAGGCAGAAAATGTAGCGATAAAAAATATAACTTTTCCATCTAAACAGCATATTGGCTTTGTAAACATAACATGCATCGTTTTCAACGCCACAACGGTATGGATAAATGTAACGATGCCAAATGGAAGCCATATCAATGAAACAATGCAATATTGCAATGGAACATTTTACTTCAATCATTCATTCAGCATGGAAGGGAACTATTCATTTTATATCTATGCAACGAATGCAAATGGAAATGAGAATAAAAGCGATGTAATGCAATTTCGATTATATCCAAAAGAAGATATTGATATGAGTGGAAACATCAATGTTCTTGATTTGATTATTGTCGCCATGCATTTTGGCAGCCATGAAGACGAGGAAAACTATGCAAAAGAAGCAGATATAAATAACGATGGCATGATAAATGTTCTTGATATGATTTTGGTAGCAACGCGATGGACTGGGTAGCTAATTTTATATTTTATCATGCTATAACATCATGCAGCTTTCAGATTTAATAAAAGAAATGATAGCGAATCCATCGCCCATACGCCAGATAATGAAGATGGCAAGCAGGAAAAACATAATAAACATGGGTCTCGACCCAGATGAAGTTATTTCCTATGGTGGCGGCTGGGTCGGCCACCATGCGCCTGAGCTTTTGAGAGAGAAATATGAAGAGATAGTGGGCAACAAAGAAAAATTTCATATGGCTGGCGGCTATTCACCAACGCTTGGCTTTGACGATGCTAGGGAGGCGATAGCAGAAATGGAGAATTATTTGTTTGGAAGCAATGTTAAGGAAGAGAATGTTATAATTGGGCAATCTTCAACGCAGCTAACTCACGATCTCTTCATAGCTCTTGCAAATGATAACGATACAATAATGTTATTTGATCCAACATACGCTAACTATCCTGGGCAGATAAAAATGGCTTTGAGGAATGCAAAGATAGCTCGTTTAAAAGTTTTGGATGATGAAACATGGCAGTATAAGGATGATGAGCAGCTGAGCGAGGAATTCAAGGAATTGTACGAGGCGGAGAAGCCAAAAATTGTTCTGTTTCCCTCCCCAGATAATCCATCCTCGCAGGTTTTTGGCGACGCTTTTGTTAAAACAATATATGACGTATGCTATGATAATGATGCGGCCATGGTTTTGGACTACGCATACAAAACGCAGGTTTTTGGGGCAACGCCATCATACTTCTCATGGAGTCCAGATGATAAGCCAAACATGATTGGAATATACAGCAATTCAAAATGGGCTCGCGGCCTCGGGAGGCGCCTCGGGTGGGTGATCGCAGGCGTCGACGCCATCGATGCCATGGAGAGGGCGCAGCAGGGCAGCATTTTATGTCCAGATAGCATGCATCAAATGGCTCTCGTTTCATACATAAAGGATGCGATAAAGGACGGAAGCTTGAAGGAATACATTGAGGAGACAAAGAAGGCTTACAAGAAGGCTGCTGATGCAACGATAAAAGCAATCGATGAATACCTTGGCTTCCCTCGTTTGATACCGAAAGGTGGCTTATACACGCTCATGAAAGTCGGCGAGGATGGAAATGAATTCGTTAAGAGAGTTCTGAAGAATACTGGCGTGCTTTTCATTCCTGGCTATGGATTTGGCTCAACGCTAAAGCTTGGAGTCAGAATAAGCTATGGACCAATGGTGGAAAACATAGAAAAAATTGAAGAAGGATTCAAGAGAGTTGCGGAATATTTGAAAAAGTGATGGAGATGAGATGTAAAGGTAAATACATTTGTCTTTAGTCTGGTTGGTTTAGTAGCACAGTAAAATACTTTCCTTTATAAGCAAGAATATGGTACCCCTTGTTTTCCAGATAATCTCTTATTCTTTTCCATTCATGGCCTGATATTTTGCATGAATATTTTGTTTCATTATTTTTGATGCAATAATTTATTGCTTTACTTAAAGCAGGCAATTCAAGCAATTCTTCTTCGGTTATATTAGCATATTTGTATTCCGTTGCATCCTCCATTATAACATGGAGATATCTCTCATGCTCGAGTTGATACGCCGTTAATGCGAACATTGCAGTAAAAAGGACAATAATGGTAAAGAATGAGATGGCAAAAGATTTTATAGCAAATGAAAAACTCCGCCGCTTTAATATAAACAGGAAAATGAAATATAAGACAATCATAACTATAAAAGAAAGAAGAAGTTCCAAAGGTCCAGCCATATCTGGCAAATTAACGAAATTTTCTAACGGCTTTGTTATAATTTTCCTGCATCCAAAGATATCAAAACCTATCATCCAGGAAAAGCATCCAATGGCAATAAATATAAGATGTTATAGTTTCTTTCTCTACTCTCACCAAGAATAAATGTTAGAGATATTTAAAATGGTTTTCTCTCTCCGTGTATAATTTCTATGAATTTTTGTGTAACAGTAACAAGTTTCATCCTAAATTTTTTTAAAATACGCATATTTTCTCATCATGAAAGCTCTGATACTTGCTGAAGATGGTTTCGAGGATTTGGAGCTATTCTATCCATATTACAGGCTCAAAGAGGAGGGAATAGATGTTACAATAGCATCTTCGAAAGAAAAAATAGTTGGAAAATATGGATATGCAATTGAAACGGATGCAAAATACGATGCAATAGATCCTTCCAGCTATGATTGCCTTGTTATACCTGGCGGTAAGTCGCCAGAGCGTGTAAGATTGAATAAAAATGCAATAGAAATAACGAGATATTTCTTTGAAAAAAATAAGCCTGTCGCAATAATATGCCATGGTGCTCAGGTTCTTATATCGGCGGGAGTTGTCAAGGGACGTAACATAGCGTGCTGGTATGGAATAAAGGATGATGTTATTGCAGCCGGTGGCAATTTCATAGACGGCGTTGCTGTAGATGGCAACCTTGTTTCAGCCCGCTTCCCAAAAGATTTGCCAGAATGGATGAGAGAATTCATAAAATTGCTTCGGAAAGATTAAATAAAAAATTGGCTATTAAATCATGAAAAGTATGCCATTCATTTTGGCGGTTATTTTCATTTTAAATAATCAGTTTTTTGAAGATAATCGTTCCTTGCCCAATTGTGCATGCGCGGAGCCGCCGGGCGAGGAATGGAACAGGACATATGGAAACAATTTTAGCATGGGTTATTATGT
>JAGGWA010000127.1 GCA_021157745.1 Thermoplasmata archaeon | reverse complement strand
ATTATAGATAATATTATGAGAGGAATAGATCTTTATTCCAGATCCTTGAATACCTGTTATTGTATTATTAGAAACGATAGTATAGGAAGAGTGGATTTTTATTCCCTTATTTGTTATTAGAAAGTTTTCTATCTTGCAACCATTTGTTGTTATATTTATAGAAAAATCTCCAATTCCATGTATCACTGGCTTTTCTCCATTTTCAACGATTCCAATCAACGAGATGCTCTTGCTGATTACAATGCTTTCATTGTAGTAGCCGGGATAAACATATATTGTATCTCCATCTCTTGCAGCATATATTGCAGCCTGTATGCTTGTATAATTTCCCTCGCCATTGCCACCCACATATAAAACATTTCCATTTATTTGCTTTTCAGAAGTAAGAGAAGGAGATAAAAGGAGAATTGCTGCCATTATTACAACGCTTGCTTTCATTTATTATCCTCTCGTTTCCAATAATAGCTGGCTTGAGGCAGTTGCATTCTTTTCATCAACTGCAACCACCTTTCCATTCATATTTAGTATTACTTTGCAGATTATATAATTTGCATTGGACATAATCTGCAGCTGGAATTCCTTCTCCATTGGGCTGATAACGGAGGATAAGCTTATCCTGATTTGCATACTCTGGGTCCAGATGGAACAAAATAAAATATGCTCAATAAACGGAGAAACTGGTGGAAAAGAAATGTAAATCACTGGTCTATGATTCCCGCTAATGCATATTTTTCAAAAAATGTTACCGATGTTACTTGACAATACAGTTTCAACAAAATTATTATATTCCTGCTTTATATTTAAATTAATGAAGGGGAAAATAGCCCTCTTATTAATTTTATCCTTTGCAATTGTTTCGCCCTCCTTTCCTCTGCGATCCAATGAAAAAAATTCAGAGAATTCAATAGCTGTATATCCTCTTGGCTGCATTCCAGTAAAATTAAATGAAAATGTAAGTGTGGGGAGCAAACCAATCCTTTCCACCTCACCTCTTCCATCAAGCTGGGACTGGAGAAATTATTTGGGGCAGGACTGGACAACCCCTGTAAAAAATCAGGGCAACTGTGGTTCATGCTGGGATTTCGCAGCCATGGGGGCCCTGGAAGCTATAATAAAAATAAGAGAAGGGTGTGCATCTTTCAATCCTGATTTGTCGGAACAATATCTTCTTTCGTGCCCGCCCGATAGCGGAGGCTGCGGTGGATGGAACGCATATAATGCGTATAAATACATATTCATGCATGGCGGCGCCCTGCTTGAGGACTGTTTCCCTTATAAGGCGAACGATGACATTCCATGCAGTGAAAAATGTTCTGATTGGAAGGAAAAGCTTGTTCCGATAATTGGGTATGGATATGTTCCAAATCCTGGAAGAGATTATATGAAAAGGGTGCTTGTGGAAAGTGGGCCATTTGTTGTCGATATGGCTGTCTACAATGACTTCTTTTCATATAATGGGGGTGTATATGAGCATCCTGGAGATGAGCCTCCAAGCCATATAAATCATCAGGTTGTTCTTGTAGGATATGATGATGCTCAGCAATGCTGGATATGTAAGAATAGCTGGGGAAAATACTGGGGAGAGAATGGGTTTTTCAGGATAAAATATGGTGATTGCCAGATTGAATATGCAATGATATATGTGAATTATGATGCCTCTGCCTACAATTGGCTTCCTGTTGCGAATGCAGGAGGACCATATTTTGGGCATGCTGGTGATGAAATAACATTCAATGGAAACGAAAGTGTTGATCCCGATGGCGATGAGCTTTCCTACATCTGGCAATTTGGAGACGGAAGTGTTGGATATGGAAGCATTGTAAAGCATGCTTATTCAAAAGAAGGGATTTATACTGTTAATCTGACGGTCGTAGATGCCAAAAACCAAAGTGATTCTGATCATGCAATCGTATATATAGATGATGCATATCCAGATATACAGATAATAAAACCAAAGGAGGGCTGCATTTACTTTTTTGACAATGAATATGCATGGATTCTTGGAAGAATATTTCATAAGCCAATTGCTATCGGCGGATTAACAATATTTGCTCAAGCAAAGGATAACATTGCTATTGATAAAGTTGAATTTTACATCGATGACAAGCTGGCTTTTGTCGATAAGAGCACGCCATATCTATATTACTGGGAAAATGCAACCAATGGCGAGCATATCATAAAGGTGATAGCGTATGATAAATTGGGAAATAAAAATGAAGAAAGCATAAATGTACTCAGATTTGGTTAGTCCACAAACACTATTTGCGGGGCTTTCTCGAGAGTTATCTTTGGTATCTTGGCCTTATATTTCTTCCTCACCATCTCATCATATGCTTCTTCTCCCATTTCCTGCAATATTTTTCTCCCTCTCTCCCTTGCTTTTTCCATGCTTATGTCCACTTTAAGCCTTTCTCCTCTTGCAATCCAGTTCGCAAGCAAATTCCATGCCACGCCCACGCCATACGGTAAGCCTTCCAGCACCATCTCAGTTCCTTTCACTGGCAAATTCCATATTCCAGTTGGATCCTCTCCAAGTTTTGCCAATGGAATGCCCATTGCCGCCTCATATTCTGGTGTAAATGTTGGATCCGCTGTGATCCACTCACCATCTATATATACCTCTCCTGTTCCATGAAGCATGAATGCTCCCATAGCGTCGTACCATTCCTTTACAACTTCTGAAGCAGCAACCTCATTTTCATATAGTGATTCGACGACTGCCAAACTGTAGAGGCGATATCGGGCGGGCACGCCGCCTGCGCGCAGCAGAGCAATCATCAATGAAAGCTGATGTATACACGTTCCACTTCCACGTCTCAGTGTGTCAACCTCCCTATCGAGACCAACGAAAGCAAGTTTTATATTTCTCTTGACAAAATTGAAAACATTGTTGGCATATTCATATGGCTCAAGCTCAAAGGCGCCTAGCTCGTTGGCGAGAGCTATAATTTCAGGAGCATGGCTGTTGCACAGATGTGTGGGGCGTAAATAACGCTTATTTTCCTTGTAATATGGCATTCCCGGCTTATATTCAGGTATTTCGTATGGCAACTCGTGTTTCAATTGTTCCTCTATCTTTCTAGCCTGCATATTGCTTTTCATTATAAGCACTGGATGCTTCACCATGGCTTTTAATAAAGCTGGCAAGGCTCCCATGGTTATTTTCAGCATTTTCCATGGAATTATATATCCTTTCTCCCTGATTTCTCTCAATTTCCCCATATTAACCACCCATCATTATTCTTCTCATCTCCTCCGCACAACCCCTTATCTCCTCCCCCTTTATCCTGCTTATCTCAGGCTCCAAAACATAGCCTTCTCTTCCGCATTCGCACGAGCTTCTCAATTTAACCTTATCTCCTGTTATAATAAAACCAGGATAGCTTCTTGGGATAGCGTCCAAAAATGCAAATCTTCCCTCCTCGCCCTCGCCAACTGGCTCGCCTTCCTCATCTAACACAAAAGGATGGAAATATGTTTTTGGAATATGAAGCATGTGGTTTTGCGGACAATGAACCATGTAGCCGTTTCCTTCCACCATAGCATACAAATCGAGGCAGTTCTCGGAGGGGATGCCGAAAAATTTCTCAACTTTTTTACGGAATTCCTCGACAGGCAAACGGCTAGCCTCCTGCGTTTTCCAGCCGCCCCCCGTCAACACGGCGCCGCGCTCGCCAAAATCGAATGATAGGCCCTCTTCTTCCATTTTGTCCATCACCATGTTGAGTATGAACGGGGCGCCAGCGAAAATTATCCTATCGTTGTTTTTGTCGCGCTCTTCAGCCCATTTTATTATTTTGTTTACCATCCTCTCATTCATCTTTTTCATGGTAGAGCGTATGAATTTGCTCATCATCTTTTCCTTGAAGTTTCTTACATTCCCCATTGAAATGCGGAGCAAATCCGTTGTTATTTTTGTTTCTATTGCTGCCCTTGTATCCTTAACCATGTCAAAAAGAACCGCCGTAACCTTTCCAACATATATGTTCGTTGTTCTTGGATCAGGGAATAAAAGATAGGCATATGCATCATAATCCCACCAGTGCTGGAGCATGTCAATGGCACTTTTTGCAATGGAGTATTCAGCCATTTTGTAGCTTTTCTCATCTCTTGGAATGAATGTGAAACGGCCCGTAGTTCCACTGCTGTAGGCGACGACTATTCCAGCTTCTTTGAAAGCATCTATTACTTCATCATAAGTCGGATTTTTCCCTTTTATAACAACTTTTGGCAATTCGATGCTCATTATGTTTGCAAGCCACACCGCAAATTCTCTTCCAGATGGATATTCCTTGAAAAATTCATGGGGTATCATTGGAATTTTCACAAAATCATCTATGCTTTTTATATCATCAGGTGTAACATTCTTTTCCCTGCACAACTTGCGATAAAAAGCATTGTTTTCATAATGATGCTTGAAAGCATATTTTATAGCCTTAAATTTATATTCATTTGCCTCCTTATCCGGAATGGAAAAGAAGCTTTTGGGCTTATATACTGCTTCATCCACAGGTGTTTCTATAGGAACTATATATTTTTTGGCTCTCTCGTTAAATCTATCTATGAAACTATATTGAAGCATTAAGAATTTAAGTTACTTTTATAAATAAAGTCTACCTAAAAAAAGATTGAATGATATTAAACTTCATTTTAATTGTGATATGTGGCAATCTCTTGCTTCCTTATCATTCCTCAGCCTTTTGAAAGATGGACTTCTTAACTCATTCCTTTCTGTTTTTTCAAGATATTCTATTTCTGCTACCACTTCTGGCTTAACCCATATCATGTTTGCTGGAGCATCTTCATAATTTTTTACATATGGCTTGCTCGTTTCTTTGAGCATTTTTTTCAGCAATTCCATTGTTTTTTCATCGAAACCTGTCCCAACTTTTCCCACATATATTAGATTGCCATCATCGTACAATCCCATTCCAAGAGAGCTTATCTCTCTTTTTAGCGAGGTATAGCCAACTATGACAACATCTATGCTCTTAACATTCTTTACTTTAATCCATTCTTCCCTTCTTTCCCCTGGATAATAAAAGCTGTTCTTTTCCTTCGCCATCACCCCTTCGAGCTCAATCTTTTTAATGCTCTCCCATAACTTTTTTCCTTTCTCAGTATAAAAAATGAGCTCAAGATGCTTGCCGTTATTCCATATTTCTTCCAAAATTTCCTTTCTTTTCATCAATGGTTTTTTAATCATCTCTTTTCCATTCCATTCAAGAATGTCGAATACAACATATGTTGCAGGCATTAATTTCGCTCTTATTTCGATGATGAAATCGTTATCAATATGTTCACGCTGCTGCAATCTGTAAAAATCTGGTTTCCCATTATTGTAGCATACGATTTCTCCATCCAAAACAACATTTTCAAAATTTTTTAGCTCGCTCACAATCTCTGGATATCTCTTTGTTATATTCTTCCGCCTCCTGTTAAATAGCCTAACACTTTTCCCAATCTCTGCTATGCATCTCGTTCCATCGAGTTTTGGTTCAAAAATGTGCTTATTGCTATCCAAAACGCTTTCATCGCCTTTTACAGCAAGCATTGGTAAATATTTCATTTCTCTATCGTCGCCTTCAAAGCTTCTATCAGACTATGCTCTTCCTTCGGCTTCTCCTCTGGCACAACGACTTCCTTCCCTTCAATCTTCTTCTTTATTAACTCTCTTAACTCTTCCATGAAAGTATCTTTGTATTTCTCGAGTTTAAACTCCTTATTGTAATATTTTTGGATAAGCATTCTTCCAAGCTCTTTCTCCTTTTCATTTATTTCCGGCTTTTCATCTAAATTTTCAAGCTCATCCATTGAATTTATTTCATCATGGTAATGCAATATTGAAAGAAGCAAACCCTTTTCAAAAGGCTGTATGGCTACGAGATACTCCTTATTTTTTATCACAACCTTTCCTATTGCAGCCTTCCTCATTTCTTCCATCAGTTCCTTCAGAAGAAAATATGCCTTATCCTTTTTATTTTGCGGGGCGACATAATAACTTTTTTCATAATAAATTGGCTTTATTTGTTCAATGTCAACAAATTCATATATTTCAAGACTGTCGGTTCTTTTAGGACGGAGCTTCTTTATTTCTTCAGCATCTATGATAAAATAACTATTCTTTTCAAATTCTATCCCCATCACAACATCATCCTTGCTCAATTCCTCGCCATTCTCACAAACCATTTTATAATGGACTGGCAAATGATGCTCTTTACACAACATTTTAAACTGCACTTTCTTCGATTTTGTTGCAGAATATATTTTAACGGGAATGTTAACGAGCCCAATGCTTATGCTCCCACTCCATGTTGCTCTCATCAATTTTATTTCCTGCTATATATAAATGTTTTTCCAAAGTTTTTATACAGAAATGAAATATAAAAATGTGAAGGTTTCGTTAATATATCCGCCTGGTGATGATGAAGTTCTTGAAACAGATAAGACATCGTCCCCTTTTGCTCCTCCTTTAGGATTGATGTATATAGCAAGAATTCTATCAATGAAGGACATTGAAACAAGCATAATTGATGCAAGGCATGAAAGAATTGGCCCAGCTAAAATTAAAAAATTGCTTACTCAATCGGATGTTATAGGGATAAGCATACCAAGTTTTGCCAGGAAAAACGCCGAAAAAATAATAAAAATGATAAGAGAGATCGATAGCGACATTTTCATCATTGCGGGTGGACCGCACTGCACCCTTTTCCCTATGGACGCCATTGCGGCGGGCGCAAATGCGACGGTGAAGGGCGAGGGCGAGTATGCGGCGATGCATTTTAAAGAAATTCTGGAAGGGAAGGATGTGGCAGGCGTGTACAGAAAGGAAGGCGGCAGAGAAGGCATTATCATAGAAAACCTTGATGAAATACCATTTCCATCCCATGAAATGGTGAAAAAATATGAATATGGCTATATAGCGGGGTTTAAGCCATTTAAGGCAAAGTTTACAGCCATGATAAGCAGCAGAGGATGTCCTTATAAATGCAAATTTTGCAGTCGAGAAATTTTTGCAGGAAGAAGATACAGGGAGAGAAGTGTTGAAAATGTTCTGGATGAAATTAAGTTTATTATTGATGAAGGATACAATGGAATAATATTTGTTGATGATAATTTTTTGCTAAACAGGAAAAGAGTGATGAAGGTAATGGATGGAATAATCGAAATGAATGCTGAAATAAAAATAATTGTTGAGGGAGCAAGAGTCAATGTGGCAGATTACGAGCTTTATAAGAAAATGTGGGATGCTGGCGTTAGAGTGGTTTCTTATGGAATTGAATCAGGTAACCAGGATATTCTTGACTTTTATAATAAAAAAATTACACTTGAACAGGTTAAAAAAGCCATTGGCATTGCTGACAGAGTGGGCTTTTTCACGGTTGGTTCATTCATAATTGGTGCACCCTTTGAAGACAGGACAAAAATAGAAAAAACTATTAGATTTGCAACCTCGCTTCCTCTTGACTTTGTAGAATTTTATATTCTTGAGTACAGGGTTGGTTCTCAGTTGTGGGATGAAGCAGTAAAAAGAGGACTGGTCGATAAAGAACAATATTTTGTCAAAGCATGTAAGGAAAATAATCTCAGCTTGCTGAGCATGAATGAGTTAAATCAATTGAGGAAAAAAGCATACATGAGATTCTATCTTCGCCCATCATATATAATAAGAGAGATACTGAAACTGGCAAAACATGGCAATGCAGATCTCATAAAAGCAGCAATTTCAATGACGCATAAGTTTGTTTGAACTGATTTTCACCTAATTGCATTCATATAAGGTAAAAAGTGCCCGGACCGGGATTCGAACCCGGGTTCAGGGCTTGCTACAACCCCAGAGCCCCTTTTGGATTGCTTCACCCCCAAAGAGATTTCTTGGGTGAAGCCTTCTTTTTTAAAGAAGGCTCAGGGGTTCCCGCAGGCCCCGAGGATATCCAGACTACCCCATCCGGGCATCATTTTAACACGTTGAGCATTGCTATTCTTTCAAGCACCAAATCAGCATACTTTGATTTGCTAACTGTTTTTAACTCTTTCTCTGT
>JAGGWA010000057.1 GCA_021157745.1 Thermoplasmata archaeon | reverse complement strand
GGCGCCTTTTATGTTGCTCCTGGCAATGGAAAAGCCAACATTGCAAACGCTGAGCAATTGCATGGAAAGATGCTTTCGTATAATAACATTTTAGATGCAAATCATGCAATAGAATGCGTGAAAGAATTTGAGGAACCATCTGCAGTCATAATAAAGCATGCCACACCATCTGGTATAGCATCTGCAAGCAGCATAGAAAAGGCATGGAAGGATGCTTTCGAAACCGATATATATTCTCCTTTTGGAGGTGTTGTTGCTTTTAATAGAGAAGTCACACCAGAGCTTGCAAACGAGCTATCAAAAATATTTCTTGAAATTGTCATAGCTCCTTCTTACAACAGCGAAGCTTTGGAAATACTGAAAAGAAAAAAGAATTTGCGTATTTTGAGGGTAGAAGGTTTGGACAGAGAAAAGAGGACGAGAGGCATCGAAGTAAGGAGCGTTGAAAATGGCTTGCTCGTGCAGGAAAAAGATGTGAAAGAGTTTGATCCAAGCACCTGGAAAGTAGTTACAGAAAAGAAGCCGAGCAAAGAAGACATAAAATCGATGATTTTCGCTGTCAAAAGTGTTCGCCATGTCAAATCAAATGCTGTCGTTTTCGTAAAAGGAACTAAAACCGTCGCAATAGGCGGCGGGCAGACGGCTCGCGTCGACGCCACATGGATAGCAGTGCATAAAGGAAAGGATAGAATAAAAGGAAGTATAATGGCATCAGATGCTTTCTTTCCATTCAGAGATGCTGTAGACCTCGCCGCAGAGCATGGCGTGCATGCAATAGTTCAGCCTGGTGGCTCAATTAGAGACAATGAAGTTATTCAGGCTGCAAATGAACATGGCATCATAATGGTCTTCACTGGACAGAGATGCTTCCTGCATTAACTTCTTTCAACCTCAAAGAAAAGCTTTATTCTAGCCTGATACATTGCAATTTCATCGTTCTCCATCAAAACCTCGAAATCCATAACTTCCACTCTCCTTATATTTCGTAAAGTTTTCTTTGCCTCGCTGATTGCATGTTTTACAGCTTCTTCGAAGCCTTGAGGCGATGAACCGACAAGCTCAATGGATTTTATAACGTTCATGATAACATATGACAAGAGATTTAAAATATTTTTTCTTATCATGCCATGCAAAAGCCGCACATCATAGCAGATACAAGAGAGGTTTTCTCTGGATTGCCTTCATTGCTTGAAAGCATGGCTAATGTGGAGATAAAGCAGATTGCAGTGGGTGATTACATCGTGAGCGAGCGTGTTGCAATAGAAAGGAAGAGAGCTACGGACTTCATAGATTCGATGATTCGGAAAAGATTATTTGAGCAGGTGGCGAGGCTTAAAGAAGCATATGAAATGCCTGTCCTTATTATAGAAGATGAAGATCTATTTTCCCGCAATGTTGATAAAAGAGCTATATATGGAGCTATAGCATGCTTATTGCTCGATTATGGCATCTCTGTGATAAGGACAGGTAGCATTGAGGAGACTGCAAACATAATTTTTGCAATGGCAGCGAGAGAGCAATTCAGGAAGAAAAAAGAGGTTGCACTGCGTGGCAAGAAGCCAAATATGAGTTTGAAGGAAAGACAGCAGTTCATCATCGAAGGCTTGCCTCATGTTTCAGCCGTGCTTGCAAAAAGACTGCTCAGCCATTTTGGCTCTGTTAAAGCAATAATGAATGCAAGCATGCAGCAATTGAAGAAAGTAGAAGGAATAGGAGAAAAGAAGGCAAAAGCAATAAAAGAAGTTATAGAAAAAGAGTGGAAGGAGGAGGATTAACTTGCGCAGCAAATGCTTTACTCTTCTTCCTTCACAAATTTATATCCATAGTATATTGCTCCTTTCTCTCCATCCTCCATGATTTTGCGGAATGTTGCACGGACGCGCATTCCGATATGCACATCTTTTTCATCGCATTCAACAATCTGTCCTGTAACATATGGTCCTTCATCAAGTTTTATCAGTGCCATTATATATGGCTCCTCTCCCTCGAAATGAGGAGGAGGAACATGTATTATGGTATAGCTTTCAACAACGCCTGTTCCTTTAAGCTTGTAGTCTTCCATCTGCCCTACAGATTTTCGCCTGCAAACCGGGCAAATGTTGCGAGGTGGAAAATAAACGCGACCGCACACCTTACAGCGCTTGCCTATGAGATTATATCGAGCTGGAATCTCGCGCCAGTAACGTGGAACAGCCATTCATATCACCCCCAGAATGTGCACGACGGCCGTGCCGCCTGAGCCGCCCACATTGTGAGTCAAACCAATTTCAGCATCTTTAACCTGCCTTTTTCCAGCCTCACCACGCAACTGCATCACTATTTCATTTATCTGAGCCACGCCTGTAGCGCCAACAGGATGGCCTTTCGCTTTCAACCCGCCAGATGTATTTATTGGTATTTGTCCATCTATGGCAGTGAGTCCTTCCTCTGTTGCTTTCCCTCCTTTACCTTTTTCAAAGAAACCTAAATCTTCGATAGCCATTATTTCCGCTATTGTAAAGCAGTCATGGACTTCAGCCACATCTATGTCCTTTGGCTCCACACCTGCCATTTTATATGCTTGACGAGCAGCATGGATGGCAGCTGGAAGAGCATCAAATCGCTTCCTGTTGTGCAATGAAATCGTATCACTTGCTTGAGTAGATGCAAGTATTTTCACAATCTTATCTGTATATTTCTTTGCTATGTCTAATGGAGCCAGTATGGCGGCTGCTGCTCCATCTGTTATGGGGCTGCAGTCAAGCAGATACAATGGATCAGCAACCATAGGCGATGCTAAAACATCTTCTATGCTTATCTTTCTATTGAACTGAGCATTTGGATTCATGCTCCCGTTGTAATGATTTTTTACAGCAACACTTGCCAGCTGTTCTTGCGTCGTTCCATATTTATGCATGTGGTAGCGAGCCATCAAAGCATACAAGCCTGGAAATGTCATTCCAAAAAATGCTTCCCATTCGCGGTCTGCAGCACTTGCAAGAACATTGGTTGCTTCTGTTCCTACAACGTCGGTCATCTTTTCCGCCCCTCCAACGAGAACAATGTCATGTATACCTGAAGCAACTGCAATATAACCCTGTCGCATAGCAAGTCCACCAGATGCACAAGCTCCTTCTACGCGGGTAGCAGGAATATGAAAATCTTCCAAGCCAGCCACTTCTATTGCCAACGGCGCTACATGCTCCTGTTCAACGAAACCACCACTCGACATCCCGCCTATATACATTGCATCTATGTCTTTGCCCTCTATACCAGCGTCCATTATTGCTTTTACGCCCGCCTCCGCCACTAAATCGCGGAAAGACTTATCCCACAACTCGCCAAATTTTGTCATTCCTATCCCAATAACAGCTACTTCTCTCATATTTCACCTCTATATTTCATATATAAGCCATAATCAACATACTGCTTTTTCTCAATCATCTTCCGTATGTTTTGACGAGGATATGATTCAATTGCGTCGGTTACAGTAATGTCAAAAGCATCGCTTCCCGCTCCCGAGCCGAAAGAAACCATTATGATGCGATCGCCAGGCTTAGCAATATCAAGCGTGGCTGCAAGACCAAGCATTGCAGAACCCGAGTATGTATTTCCAATGATGGGGCAGAGCAGGCCATGTTTGATTTGCTCATCACTGAATCCGAGCATTTTTGCAACTCTGCGAGGAAACTTTCCATTGGGCTGATGAAAAACAGCATAATCATAGTCGGATGGCTTTGTTCCCATTTTCTCCATTAAAAGATTGGCAGCATTGGTAATGTGGCGGTAATAAGCTGGCTCGCCTGTAAAGCGTTCACCATGCCCTGGATATGGTTGCCCTTCTCTCCTCCAAAAATCGGGTGTATCGGTAGTAAAGGAAGCAGTTTCATTTATTGTTGCTATGCCATCTTTGCCAATGATATATGCGACACCTCCAGCAGCAGCAGTATATTCCAAAGCATCTCCTGGAGCAGCTTGCGCAACATCCGCGCCAATAGCCATACCATACTTTATCATTCCTGCCTTTATCAAAGCCATGCAGTTTTGTATTCCAGCAGTTCCAGCCTTGCACGCAAATTCATAATCGGCTGCTGTAAGATAGGGCGTGGCTCCTATCGCTTCCGCTACTATAGTGGCAGTAGGTTTGACAGCGTAGGGATGGCTTTCTGAACCAACATATATTGCCCCTATCTCGCCTGCATCTATGCCAGCTGATTTAACAGCTCTTCTTGCAGCCTCTACTGCTATGGTAGCTGTATCCTCGTCTATTGCAGGAACAGACTTCTCATATATTCCAAGTCCTCTAGAAATGGAGGCAGGGTCATCACCCCACATCCTTGCAATTTCTTCAACTTTTATCCTATAACGGGGCACATATGCCCCATATCCAACTATCGCCACCATGTTATCGAAATGAAATAAAATGATGTATAAAAGTGTTTCATTGTTACAAGTAGCAAGACAACATTTATATCTTTATTTTATTATATGCCCAATGAAAATTGGAATCATCGGTTGTGGGGCAATAGGAAATGATGTTGCAAAAGCAATTGATGAATTCGATGATATAGAGAAAATCTACCTTTATGATGTTGTTGAAGAGAAAGCAAAAAAACTTGCGGAAGAATTGAAGAAAGGCGAATTCAAGAAAGTTGATGAATTCCTGCCTCTCGTAGACTTTGTCTTTGAGGCGGCGTCGCAGCAGGCTGTATATGATTATGCCGAAAAAATTTTGCAGGCAGGGAAAGACCTGATAATAATGAGTATCGGCGCTTTATTCAACGATGATTTCAGAGAGAGAATAATAAAAATTGCAAAGGAAAAGAAAAGAAAAATATATCTGCCTTCTGGAGCAGTTGCTGGAATAGATGGAATAAAGGCTGCGAGCATAGCAGGCCTGGATGAAGTTACGCTTGTCACAACAAAATCTCCTGAATCACTGGGAAGGCATCTCGACAAAAGAACTGTATTGTTTGAAGGAAATGCAAGGGAAGCTGTCAAAGAATTTCCCCGCAACATAAATGTTGCAGCATGTCTTTCGCTTGCTGGCATAGGATTTGATAAAACAAAAGTTAAAATCGTTGCAGATCCTGTTATAAAATACAATAGCCATAAAATACTCGCTCACGGAAAATTTGGAAGGTTAAGGGCAGAAGTGGAAAACCTTCCTAACCCAAATAACCCTCGCACAAGCTATCTGGCATCGCTTTCAGCAATAGCGGTAATTAAAAAAATAATATCGCCATTGCAAATAGGTGCCTGAATGAGAAAGGTGGTTGCAATTGCAGTGGCTTTCATTGTATTTTCGGTGGGCTTCCATTTTGCATATGAAAAATCCAAGCTGTTGAATGAATCACGCTGCCTCGGCTGCATAGCTCTGCTTCCAAAAGCATCAGCATTTAAAGGATTCTGGGTTGAGTATCCTACGTTCTTTCATAAAAAAGGCTCTCCAGCGCTGCCAGATTGGCTGATTAACGAAAGCAGGCAGCATGTCATAATGCTTTTCTTCTGGTACAAAGGTTGTGATCCGTGCAAGGCACAATGGGATGATATGGTGCATGCTGGCATCGTTGTTGGAAGCGAAGAAAATGGAAAGATGGCAGCAAACTATTCAAATGTAAGCCTGATAACCATAGACATTGTAAATGATGAGCGTGCAAATCTGCTAAAAATTTTCACTCCAGCGAAATCAACGCCATCTACGCCCACAACAGTCATACTATTCACAACAAATCAAACATACTGGTATGCATTTTCTGGAAAAGCGGATGGAAAAGCTGGCAGGCCAAGCATAGAGCAGCTAAAAGAAATAATAAGGGAGGCGATTGAATGGCATGCTTCGGCTCGTGCCTGACATGCCCAGTTGCCTACTCCGCCCTGACCATGGCAGCTATAGGAGCGAGAAGAATATATAAAAAACCAATACAGAAAAAAAGGCTGGTATCGCAGCTAATCTTCCTTTTCATAACAAACGCTGCCTTCATTTTCGGCGTAACAGGGCTAATATACTCATATTTCTACTGCTGGGAGGCGCCGCAGGCAACGATGTCATGCCCCATTGGCATACTTGAGCATGCTGTTCTTGAGTCAAGCATATTCCTTGCCATATATCTCGTTGGAACGATAGCTACGATAGGAACAATTTTCGGACGCGCTCCATGCGGGTGGGCCTGCCCTATTGGCTTTTTGCAGGATTTGGTCGGGAAAATAAAGGTGGAGAGAGAGATAAAAAGGAGTAGAGTAGATAAAAGAGCGAGGTATATAAAATATGCCATACTTGCTGCCATTCCTTTTGCTGTCTATTATTTTGCCACGATGGCTTACACAGATATATGTCCCATTGGCGGACTGACTGCAACGCTGCCAACGCTGCTTTTCCATTATAGCAGCTATACCCCAACCAAATTTTTCCTTCCAAAAATGATTCTTCTTGCTTTAACGATTGTTCTAATAATAAATGTTAAGAGAGGATGGTGCCGCTATCTATGCCCTGTTGGAGCAATGCTTGCTCCATTCAATAAAATAAGCGCTTTGCAGCTCACTTTCAATGAAGAAAAATGTCTTAAATGCATGAATTGCGCCCGCGTTTGCCCCATGAAAATAGACTTGCCATACGATACAAAAAGCATGGAATGCATAAGGTGCGGAATGTGTGTTGATGAATGTCCAACAAAAGCTCTGAAGCTGGAATTCAAATGGAGATAAGGAAGGTAAGATTTGAGGATATGCAGCATGTCTATGAGCTTGCTAAAAAATATCTTAAAGAGAACTATACTTTCGATCTGATCCTGAATCTGTGGAATTTTTCTCCAAATGGCTTTCTTGTTGCTGTTGAAGGAAGCACTGTTGTTGGATTCATAATAGGGGTTAAGACAAGCGTTGATTCTCTCCGCATCTTAATGCTTGCGGTAGACAAGCAGCATAGAAGGCGAGGAATAGGGAGTGCATTACTTAGAAAATTGCAATTGAATTTTCCAGAGGTGAGAAGAATATATCTTGAAACGAGAGTTGATAATGAGGAAGCGATAAAATTTTACAAAAAGCATGGATTCAGAATTGTTGATAGAGAGGCAGATTTTTATACAGATGGGAGCGAGGCATACATAATGGAAAAAATATTGTTTTAGTCTGTTTCATACATTCTTTGTTTTTTTGAGCATGGAGAGAAGAATGGGAGAATAAAATTGTTGAGTGGCTTAAAAATGTGATTTCAAATTCAAACATGCCATTGGATGGCAATTGAATGCAGATATTGTGGAGAGATTATACAATATTGATAAAAAACACTGGAGGGGATATTTGGGATACATAAGGTAAAACCGAGAAATTTTTTATATTTGATATCATTTTAGGATGGGTGATAAAATTAACGAGTTGCTGATGTTTTCAGTTGTTGTAATAGCTGGTTTATCATTCCTCCTGTTTGTGATTTCAATGATATC
>JAGGWA010000181.1 GCA_021157745.1 Thermoplasmata archaeon | reverse complement strand
TACAGGAGAAATGGTGGATTCCCGTTCGTTACACAAACCTGGATGACAACAGCAACTGGGAGAAAAGCTATCTTTCCGATTTGTATTTTGCCGACGTGTATAAATATGAAGATGGAAAGCTTGTTTTTGAAGATTGGGACAGCAACGGAAATGGAAAATATGCAGAATGGACAGCGTTGTCGAAAGACATTCTTGATTTGGTTCCAGATGTTTATGTCGGCAGGCTTGCATGCAGGACATCGATGGAAGTAAAAAACATGGTGAATAAAATCATAGAATATGAGAACAGCAATGCAATGCAGCAGGATTGGTTCAAGAGGCTGGTTGTTGTTGGGGGCGACTCATGGCCACAGGAAAATGATCCATATTATGAGGGGGAGGAAGAAAACAAAGTTGCTATTAGCTTACTTCCTGATTTCGAGCCAGTAAAACTATGGACTTCTCTTGGCACCCTCACGTCGCCAGAGGATGTTATCAATGCAGTCAATGAAGGCTGCGGCTTTCTCTTCTTCGATGGTCATGGAAACCCAATGAATTGGGCAACACATCCGCCGCACGATGAAAACACATGGATAGATGGGCTTGGTGTATATGACATGCATAAAATGAGCAATAAAGGAATGTATCCCGTTTGCGTCGTTGGCGGCTGCCATAACTGCCAGTTCAATGTTAGCGTGCTTAACCTCCTTAAGATATACAAGGGATACAATGAGTGGTACATGCATCTTTATAAAGGAGAAACATCATGGGAGAGTTGGGGATGGTGGATTGTAAGGATGCCAGATAAAGGAGCGATAGCGAGCCTTGGCTATGCTGGCTTGGATTACTTTGCTGTTGGAGACGATAACAAAGATGGAACTCCAGATTGCGTGCAATTCTATTCTGGCTTTATGCATGTGAATTTCTTTAAAGAATACGCTAACGGAAACAAAGTATTGGGCAGCATTCATGGAGATGTTGTTACAACCTATGTGAACACATTTGATTGCATGAAAAATCAGATAGATTGCAAGACAGCGCAAGAGTGGGTATTGCTTGGTGACCCAACGCTTGTTATAGGGGGCTACTAAACCAAAATTTTATCTACCACCTCTTTTTCTTTTTCTTGGAGATAAGATGCAAGTTATAGAAGCGAGGAGAGGGATAGCAACAGAAGAAATGAAATTCGTTGCTTCGAAGGAAGGAGTAGATTTGGATAAGTTAATCAGAAATGTAGCGAATGGAAGAGCAGTCATTTTTAAAAATGTCAAACATGATGTTGAGCCAGTAGGCGTTGGCAAAGGGCTTAAAGTGAAGGTAAATGCAAATATTGGCACCTCGATGGACATAGTTGATGTTGAGGCAGAAATAAAAAAAGCAAAGATTGCCAAAGAATATGGAGCAGATACAATCATGGATCTGTCAACGGGCGGAGATCTTGATTTAATAAGGAGAAGAATATTGAAAGAAGTTAAAATTGTAATGGGAACGGTTCCAATATATGAGGCTGCATGGTATGCATTGAAGAGAGGCGATGCCATAGTGGAGATGAGTGAAGATGACATGTTCAAGGCTGTTGAAACACATCTGAAAGATGGTATCGATTTTGTTACAATTCATGCTGGCGTTACAAAAGAGGCTGTTGAAAAAATGAAGGATTTCAAAAGGATTGTTGGAACTGTAAGCAGAGGAGGAACATTCCATGCAGCATGGATTTTGCATAACAAAAAAGAAAATCCTTTCTACAAAAATTTCGATTACCTGCTTGAGCTGCTTGCTGAATATGATGCAACAGTAAGCCTTGGCGATGGGCTGCGACCAGGTGGCTTACCAGACGCCACAGATTTCCTGCAAATCCACGAGCTCTACACCATAGGAAAGCTCGTTAGAAGAGCTCGCGAAAAAGGAGTTCAGGCTATTGTGGAAGGCCCAGGGCATATTCCAATAGACCAGATAGAGGCAAATGTAAAGATGGCAAAGATTGCCACAGATGAAGCCCCATTTTATGTGCTTGGTCCACTCGTTACAGATATCGCTTCTGGTTACGACCACATAAATGGCGCGATTGGCGGCGCCATTGCGGCGATGGCAGGCGCTGATTTCTTATGCTATGTCACGCCAGCCGAGCATCTTGCATTGCCAAATGAGCAGGAAGTGAAAGAAGGGGTCATAGCCACGAGAATAGCAGCTCACGCTGTCAACTTGATAAGATTCAGAGATGAGTATGAATGGGATTATGAGATGAGCAGGGCGAGGGGAGAGCTAAGATGGGGTAAGCAGATAAAGTTATCGATAGATAGAAAAAATGCGGAGAAAATCAGAAAAGAGAGATATCCAGAAAATCCAGAAGTATGCACGATGTGCGGCGAGCTATGTGCAATAAAATTGCTTCGTGAATATTTAGATGGGAAAAAAGGAGAATAAACTGGTCGAAAATTGATAAATGAACAATTTTTCCACCCATTTTGGAAAAGCCTGTGTATTTTATATAAAAGATTAAGTCAGCTATTCTTGGAATTCTAATTCTTATTCCTGTAGTTTTGGATGTTATATGTTTGGCATTCCTCAATGTAATGACTTTAAGCATT
>JAGGWA010000029.1 GCA_021157745.1 Thermoplasmata archaeon | reverse complement strand
TGCAGCCAATTCCATGCAATCCATGCAAGGAAGTTTGCCCAACGAATGCAATAAAAATGGATGATATAAATGACCCACCTCTCATCGATTATGATAAATGCATAGGCTGCTCTTTATGCGTTGAAGTTTGTCCAGGGCTGGCAATGTTTGTTGTTCGTGTTAGAAAAGGAAAAGCTATGATAACGTTGCCATATGAAATGCTACCGATGCCAGAGAGGGGACAAGTTGTTAAGGCTTTAGATAGAGAAGGCAATGTCGTTGGCGATGCAAAAGTCATAGCGATAAAGCATGGAAGAACTAATTTGATAACGATCGAGCTTGAAGAAAAGCTTGCAATGGTTGTTAGAAATATAAGGGTGGAGTGAAAAGGATCGATTAAAGAAAAATTTATTACTTTGGACTTTTTGTTGTAATTATATGAGAAAAATAAAAATAATGGCTATATCATTATTTCACTTCTTGTTTGTCCATCTTTTTATCATGCGACAGCGAGAAACGACATTAAAAAAGAGGTAGAGATACGCATATATGCCCCAAATAAAATAACTATTATTAAGAAAAATCTCCCAATTGATAAGGCGCGAGAATTAAAAATTTTAAAAGAGGAAAATCTTACTGGAGAATATTCTTTAAATGAACTGAGAGCATTTATCAACGGAAATCATATGAAAAAAACTTATCCTCAAATTTTTTCTAAAAAATTATCTGGTGAATGGATTTACAATGCAATGTGCCACCCATTTAAAATATCTGGAGATATGATGGATATTTTTCCATACAATGCAGGATTATGGGCTCTATTTGTGATTCTGGATAAATTATTTCCTGGCTTTCCACTTCTTTCAGGTATTCCTTTGCTTTTAATTATGATATTGGGGGCTATACCAAAAATTACTACTCTTGGTTTATGGATAGTTGACCAGTATAGAGGGACTCCATATCTTTATGCCAATGGAATTTTTGGAGAAACAGAAATAGAGAAAAAGGAGGGAAATCTCATAGTTATAACATTGGGCTTTACAGGCATTGTAACCATTGCGTGGAGACCATCTGCCATCGGCTCTGCTTTATTTGTGGCGGCAAAATAAATTCGTGAGCGTTAGCAGGATAATCATGGACAGATAAATTTTTAAATCTTCTACCAGTTTAATTTTTCATGAAAACAAGAAATATGATTATCCCGCTCATAATTTTGGTGTTTTTTATTCCATCGGCAATTTCTCCTTTTGAAACAGAAAAATTCACAGAAATGAAAATGGAAAATACGACAGCAAGCAATGAAAATGATGGCAGCCATTACTGGGCTTTGCTTGTTGCTGTAGGCGTATATGCCTACACGCCAGATATGGACCGCCCAAGCATGCTGCGTGCCGTAGATGATTTGTATAATACCTTGCTAGTCTCACCATTCTGGAACAAAAGCCATATTAAAGTCATAAAAGGAGAGAATGCAACCGTGATTAACATCTTTAAGGGGTTTGAATGGCTCGCCAAAAATGCCAAGGAAGATGATATCTGCCTTATATATTTAACCACGCATGGTTTTCCAATAATATTTGATTTTCCTCCGAGAGACGAGGCAGATGGCATGGATGAAGCTCTGGCGGCGTATCGTGGCTTTTTGCCGTTTTCAAATCCATTCAGCTGGGAGCCACTGGCAAATCCATTCGGCATAATAACAGATGATGAGATAAATTTCATGCTTAACAGGATTCATGCAAAGGGCATCGCCATGATTGTTGATAGCTGTCATAGCGGCGGTTTCAACGACAACTGGAGTTATGCTAAAGGATATGATATGGCATATGAGATTGGCAAGGATTTGGCAGCTCGCAACAGAGTTATTTTGACTTCTGTAAGAGAAGATGAAGTATCATATGGTTCTTTCTTTTCAGATCTGATTATAGATGGGCTTAAAGGATATGCTGATTCCAATAAAGATGGCTTTGTTTCAGCAGAGGAAGCTTTTTACTATGCAAGAGATGCAATTTTGGATAACTTTAGGGACATGCATCCTCAAATATTCGATGATTATCCTGGCGAGCTTGATTTAACGAGCGTTGAACTCCCGCCAAGCATACCAAGCATAGAAGGAAATGAAATCGGAAATACGAATGTTAGCTATGTCTACAAGCTTATATCATATGATCCAGAAGGAGACAGAATAAAATATGAAATAGATTGGGGTGACAGCATTGAAGAAACATCTTTTTACAATTCTGGAGAAATTGCAGAGGTAAAGCATTCATGGAAGAAAGAGGGAACATATGAGGTTAGAGTGAGAGCTATAGATGAGCACGGGGCTTGTGGCGAGTGGAATGAAAGCCTTATTGTTACGATGGCATATCCGAATCACAAAATTGATCAAAGGCAAGTCAATGAGGGATATGCATATCTTGTTAACGATACAAGATGGCTCGCTCAATCTTTTATTCCAAGCGTGGATAGCATTAAAAAAATAGAGCTCGCTTTGATATGCTGGGATAGCAGGGAGATTGAGGTTGAAATAAGAGATGCACTGGATGGAAATGTTGTGGCAAAGACGAGCAAACAAATAGAAGCAACAAGTGACTGGAAAGTTCAATGGATTAGCTTTGGCATAAAAGCAAATTTGACGGCTGGCAAAGAATATTACATCGTATGCCACAGCAGCGGCGGCTGGGGGCTGGCGTGGGTGACGAGCAGCTATGATGCATATGACCATGGAAAGTTTTATCATTCTCGTAATTCTGGCAGCAATTGGGAGAGTCGCGGTGTAGATGCCTGCTTCGTCACCTATGGATAACGGAAAGAGAGAACCATAGTCACATAGGATAGAGCAAATGGAAGAATGACATCAAGTGATGCCAAGCTTGCATCTCCTGAAGCGAAAAGAAATATGTTGACGAATGCTATGAAAGCAAAATAGATGAAAATGGCAGTCGTGGCATATTTTACCATTCTGTGTTTTCCTGCGAGATGAAGAATTATGGTTGCAAGTTCCAATATTGCTGCAATTATTGAAACAGCCATTATTAGCATGAGGAATTCCAGTGGAACATGTTCAAAGAAATATATGATTGGACACGCTACAGTTATGGCAAACATGGCTGCTGCAGCGATAAATTCAAGAATGGTGAAAGCCAGCAGAATAAATAAAAGTATGTAGATTGCAGGCCTGGCTTTTTCCATGATACTAATTTAAAAATAATTTAAATTAGTTTTTATATTCCAAGCAATTTTATTCCTGCAAGCGTTGCAATAGTTACAATCACTGAAGCAATTAAAACGCCAGTGAAAATGCATGCCATGGATTTTTTGAAATCCAAGCCAAATAGATATGCTGCCAAGCTGCCTGTCCATGCTCCTGTTACAGGCAATGGAACGGCAACGAATAAAATTAAAGCAAGGCTTTCCCATTTCTCTATACTTTTCCTCGTTTTTCTTCTTGTATACTCGAATATCCTGTCCATCAGGTTATTCCAGAATTTCCATCTCCTGAGGAATTTTTCAACAGGATGCAAAAAAATCAGAATGAATGGAACTGGAAGCATGTTTCCAAGAATTGAAATGGCCAACGTTGTCCATAGGGACAAGCCATTGGCAATGCCAAATGGTATGGCTCCTCTTAACTCGGATACAGGAAGCATTGCAATAAAAAAAACCTTGAGCCATAACGGAATCATTTTACCCGCTCCCCCATTGGCTTTCCAACTACTCCATCCTCAACAACAATGTTGCCTCGCATCCATACATGGCGTGGATATACCGCATTCATGCCCTCATAGCAGCTCCATCCACATTTTGAAATTGGCTTCACTTTTTTCACATCATTTAAATCAACAATGATGAAGTCAGCATCTTTTCCAACAGCAATGCTTCCCTTATTTATTCCAAGCAATCTCGCTGGATTTTCAGCCACCATCTTAACCAATCTTTTCAGGCTGATCCTGCCAGTCTTGACAAAATAGAGCATGATGGGCAGCAGGGCATCGACGCCAGGCATGCCAGCTTTGGCATTCTCGAAACCCTCTTTTTCCCTCATTAAATGAGGGGCATGATCAGACTCTAGCAGCGGAACCTTTCCTTTCATAACCATCTTGAAAAGTTTGCTCCTTTCCTCCTCACTCCTTAAAGGTGGATTAACCTTTCCCATCGCTTCCTTTTTAAATTTACTTTTATATGAAAACATGATATGATGCAATGTTACTCCAAAGCTAACTCTCTTTTTCCTAAGAAATTTTGCATTGCTGGCAGAGCTAACATGACAGATGTGCAGCTTTGCATTTATTCTTTTATTTGCTTCTATGATTCTCTTAATTGCTTTTCCCTCACATTCTACAGGGCTATTCCTTTCATATTCTTCAAGATTTTTTCCCTTTCTGGCAATGCAATCTTTATCTTCAGCATGAACAGCGAGAATAGCATCTTTACTTTTTATTTTTTTGAGCATTTCTTCAAGCAAATCATAATCAACAAAAATTTCATTATCGCCAGACATATAAAGTTTGTATAGATTCGCATCTTCCACCAAATTTTCTGTTAAACCAGCGTATAGAGCGTAATCAACATATGACCTGCCCTTTATCTTCCTCAATTTCTCTTTAAATGCTTCATTTGTTATGATAGCTGGCTTGTTGTTTGGCATATCTGCAACGCATGTTATGCCAGCAAGTAAAGCTGCTTTACTTCCTGTAGAAAAATCCTCTTTGTATTCATAGCCCGGCTCTCTAAAATGAACATGGACATCGACACCAGATGGAAGAATCAGCATATTTCCGTAATTTCTTGTTTTTCCATACAAAACTTTTTTTATTGCAACGATCTTTCCATCCTCTATTCCAATTGCCGCCTTTCTGAGTCTTCCTTTTATAAATGCCTTCCCCTCTATTACTTCCACATGTTGAAATTGAGAATGCTATAATAAAATTGCGAATCTTTTTGCAATCTTTCTTATCCTTTTTACAAATTTCTCAGCTTTTGGCAATATTTTAATCAATCTGGCTCCTTTGCTTATCCTAAACATCCGCGCGAGACGAAACAATCTAAAAATTCGGAAAGATAACAATGAAATAGGAATCATTCCAATTATATCCGCCCAGC
>JAGGWA010000059.1 GCA_021157745.1 Thermoplasmata archaeon | reverse complement strand
CTTGAGAAAGCATCGTTATGGAATGAGATAAAAGGCAGGCTGGAAGATTATCCATCAAGTTTGAGTGGTGGTCAGAAGCAACGTCTGGTTATAGCCAGGGCTCTTGCATTAAAACCAAAGATTTTGCTCATGGATGAGCCCACAGCAAATATAGATCCGATGGGAACAAAGAACATCGAAAGTTTGCTGTTTGAATTGAAAAAGGATTACACCATTGTTCTCGTAACCCATGAGCCGGCGCAGGCCGCAAGGGTAAGTGATTACGTTGGTTTTCTTTACCTTGGAAAGCTGGTGGAGGCTGGATCAACGAGAGAGATATTTGAGAAGCCGAAGCATGAGCTGACGGAAAAATATGTGACAGGAGTATTGATATAGGTGGTGTGGAATGGATAGGTTGCATGCGGAGTTGAAAAAATTGAAAGGAGAGGTAATAAAAATGGGCGAACTTGCAAAGGAGATGCTTCACGAGTCTGTAGAGGCATTGAAAAAGCAAGATATCGAGCTTGCTGAAAAGGTTATTTCCAAGAAAAAGAAACTTGCTGACATGGATACAGAGATAGAGGAAAAAACCCTGCAACTTATTGCGCTGTATCATCCAATGGCAAAAGATATGCGAACCGTGGCTTGTATTTTGAAAGCCATCACTTACTTAACAAGAATAGGAAGATATGGTAAGGATATAGCAAATATTGTCAAGGAGTTGAGCGATAAACCACATGTGGCAAAACTTGTTGAAATCCCATATATGGCAGAGATGGTGTGCAGGATGATAGACGATGCATTGAAAGCTTTTGAGACAGAGGATATATCTCTGATAAAGGATTTTGAGGAAAGGGACGATAGTTTAGATGCACTGAGATGGTCGATATTCAGAGAATGCATTACCTATATGATGGAAAATCCGTCCACCATCACAAGATGTGCACACTATATGATGATCGCTCGCTATCTGGAGAGATGCGGAGATCACGCATGCAAGATAGCAGAGAAGGTACATTATATGGTGAGTGGAGAACGCATAGAAATAAAATAAGCAAAATATGCCCTCCATTGTCCTATTCGGCTTGGCTACGATACTTTGCTTTAATGAAAATTTTATAAACGAAACAGCATTGTTATTCAATGGTCGATTTGGAAGAATTGCCTGGGGTGGGACCAGCAATAGCAAAAAAGCTTGAAGATGCTGGCTATACTGATTTGATGGCTATCGCTGTGGCATCGCCATCCGAACTGGCTGAAGCAATAGACATAGGAGAAGGAACGGCATTGAAAATAATTCAGGCTGCTCGAGAGAAAGCAGATGTTGGTGGATTTGAAACTGGAGATGTTCTGCTTGAAAGAATGAAGGAAAGAAAACATTTGACGACTGGCTCAAAATCTTTTGATGAATTGCTTGGTGGCGGATTTGAAACGCAGGCAATAACAGAGCTTTTTGGCGAGTTCGGCTCGGGAAAAACACAGATAGCCCATCAACTTTGCGTTAATGTCCAGCTTGAGGAGAGCGAGGGCGGATTGGAAGGAGAGGCAATATTCATCGATACAGAGAATACTTTCAGGCCTGAGAGAATAATACAAATGGCTGAAGCTCTTGGAATCGATGGAAAGGAAGCGTTGAAGAAAATACATGTTGCCAACGCTTTCAACTCAAATCATCAAATGATGCTTGTTGAAAAGGCAATGGAACTTGCAAAAGAAAGGCCTGTAAGATTGCTTGTTGTGGATTCATTAACAGGGCATTTCAGAGCAGAATATGTTGGACGTGGCGCTTTAGCAGAAAGGCAACAAAAATTGAATAAACATATGCACATGCTGCTAAAATTTGCTCGCCTCTACAATGCTGTAATATGCGTTACCAATCAGGTGGCTGCCCGCCCAGATGTTTATTTTGGAGATCCAACACAGCCAATAGGAGGGCATATCGTCGGTCATACAGCAATGTTCAGGATATATCTGAGAAAATCCAAGGGTGGAAAGAGGATAGCCCGTCTGATTGACTCGCCACATCTTCCGGAAGGAGAAGCTGTTTTTACTGTGAAGGAGGAGGGAATAAGAGACTGAAAATTTAGCATCCAATTTGTTATTCATTAACATATTTATATTAAAAAATAATTAGCCTTATGCAACTTCGCCAGACAACATTTCCAGAATTCTTTGAATGGGCGCAGAGGGAAGTGAGTAAAGAGATAGAAAAGAGGATAAAAGATGAAAATATAAAGTATGCTCTTGAAGGAGGAAAAAGATTGCGTCCAGCGATGTTACTCCTTTCTTTCAAAGCATGCAATGGCAGTGATGAAAATTATTTTAAAGCATTGGAAAGTGCCGTTGGCGTGGAACTTGCTCATTCCGCTTCCTTGATTCATGATGACATAATGGATAACGATGTTGAAAGGCGAGGTAGGCCAGCCCTTCATGTCAAAATTGGTATAGGGCCAGCTATATTAATAGGGCATAAAATGATAAGCATGGCCTTTCAAATCTCGCTGAATCATGGAATGAGAGATGCCCAGATTTTCCTCGATGCCTGGAACGATACCCTTGTGGGGCAGCTAAAAGATATAGACTTCACTGCACATCTTGAAGAAATAATGAAAGGGGAGAGCCCTGAAAAGCTTATAAGAGAATATTTCAGAATAATAGAAATGAAAACAGCCTCGCTTTTCGCCACCGCCTGCAGGGCGGGCGCAATTGAAGCGGGGGCAGATGATGAGCTCATTGAAGCGATGCGTGAATATGGCAGGGAGGTTGGCATTGCCTATCAGCTTGCTGATGATTTTGTTGATTTAATGGAAGGGAAGCTTGAAGAAGGAATAATATTGCCGGTCATAAAAATATATGGGAGTGTTGATGAAGAAATCCTGAAAAAACTTGAGGAAGGAGATTTGTTAAATGAAGCAATAAAGAAGCATATTGATGGATTAAAAGAAATATATAAGGAAGAGATAAGAAAACATATTGAGAGGGCGAGAGAAATAGCGTCTAGCGAGATAATTCCAGATAGCGAGTATAAAGAATTGTTGAAGGAGGCACCCCAATATATTGTCAATGCAATGATGAAAAATATAGGGGTGACCATTTAATGACGATTGAAGAAAAAGGCATGCTTTCTCCCTTCACATTGTTCACCTCGATAATAACTGGAGCATTTTTCCCTCTGCTTGGCTCATTCTTTGCAAAGATTGCTGTTCCAAGCATAAACATTTACTGGACTGGCGTTATTCTGACTTCCCTGGGAGGCTTCCTGACCCATTATTTTTTAGCCCATACAATACATGATCTGTATCATATGAAAATAGAGGAAAGAGTTACGCTAAGCAAAACCGCTTTGAAAATATTGTTTGTTGTTACAGCTGCAATATTGCTTTTCATAGCATTTTATCTAACATACTGTACCGGATGGCCTGTTCTTGCTTTTGCTTTTATAGGAGCAATAGCGAGCATGTATGCAGAAGGATTGATACATCATGAATCACAAATGGCGATAGGAGCGATGTTCTTGGTTATTGGCTCATTTTATGTTCAACTCGGCTATTCAATGAATGGAAATGTGGGAAAGGTTTTTAGCGAGACAAAAGCATGGGTGGAATGCATTCTGCTATCATTATTTGCTTTCTTCAGCCAATATGGATGGCTTCTGTTTTACCGTCTCGATGATTATGGATGGAGCACGAAGAAAAGAAATGAAAGCATACTAATAACAAAAATTGGTTTGATTTTTTTGGTTGCATTATTTGCTTTACATGTAATGTGGCATTAAATCAGTTTGCGACCGCATATTGGACATGTTTTAACACGTTCTGCACAGCTTTTATGGAACATTGCTCCACATTCGCACCTTACAATATCTGAGCCTGGCTTAAATCTTCCAAAACATACTGTGCATCTCGCTTCCTGTTCAGCATTTTCAATGGAAATTTCTTTTTTCCTGAATTTCAATAAATATGCTGAAAGAAGAGCAGCAAAAAATGCTGCTGCGATCGCAAGATAAAAATAATTTAAAGAGAAGCCTTTGCTTCCATAAACAATGAAAGACGCAACATTGTTGCTTTCATTTTTTCCATGAATTTGTTTGTGGCGTCGATCACAATTTTAATATCGTTTTTTCCTTCTTTTATTGGAATATATTCTTCAAAACTTTGATTGCCATGATATATTGAAACATTTTCTCTTTTTATTTCCTCGTCGTTCAGATAAAAGGTCACTATGACCCCCTTTGCATCCCCTCCTGTATTTTCGATTGTTGCATTTATTTTAACCTTTCCCTTTCTTTTCTCATGAGAAATTTTGCTTATTAGAAAATCCGGGTAATGAACATGCAATTCCTTGCTTTTATTGTCTTCATTTCCCCATTTATCAACTATATGCAGGGTAACAATGTAATCTCCTTCGCCATAAACATGGCTAACATTTTTTCCATAAGCAAAACTTTCGTCGCCAAAATCCCAGTTATATGAAACAATATTCTCTCCATACGCGTAAAAATGAACTGTGGAGCCGGGAAAAGGAAAATTAGGATAAAAATTGAAATCAGCTTTTTCCTTTCCAATAACATTTATGCTCTTTTTCTTCATATATTCTTTCCCATCTATTATAACGGTAAGAGTGACATTGTATTTTCCTGCTTTGGCATACACATGCTTTGGATTTTGTTTCGTTGCAACGTTTCCATCACCAAAATCCCAGTACCATGCAGTCGCTCCACTGCTCTTATCATAAAATTTTATTTCCTCTCCAGCGTATGGCAAAGAAGGCTCAAATGAGAAATCGATGCTTGGCTCAACAGAAACAAAATTTGCCACCACGTTTTTGTTCCCGTTCATCACAATATTTATTGTTGGATTGCTCCCGCTGGCGTCGCCGCCCCAATGGTCAAAGGCGTAGCCATTGTTTGGTGCTGCAGTCAGCACAACAATGCTTCCTTCTTCATATTCGCTTCTGGAAGGCGATTTCGTTACATATCCAGCGTTGTTTGGGTTGACTGACACGGTCAAATAATATTTGGTGACACGATTCTCAACATCTATGTTAATTGAATCAATGCTGCTGTAAAGGTTTCCATCGTAACTACGAGCCTCTATTTTATGTATTCCGTTGCTTAACTTGGTCGTATCTATGATGTAGCTCCATGAATTTGTCCCACTCGCAACATGCCATATGCTGCTATCTATTCTTATTTCCACCTTCGTTACACTATCGTTTCCATCAGCATCCCATGCAATTCCTTTCACACTTATCTGCCCGCTAACCACAGCATTGTCTCCAGGACTCCTTATTTTAACATATGGCTCATTGTTTGGCGTTGTTGTAAAATGCCATAGCTCGCTTTCATTTTTTGCCCCATTTTCATCCCATGCTACTATTCGCCAGTAATATGTGGTCGAGTAATCCAAGGAGGGAGAGTATGATTTCTCCGTTATATTGCTTTTCACTTTTTGCAATGATGTTGTACCAAAATAAACATCATATTTTATTGAATCGTTATCAACATCATAGCATTCCCATGATAGCTTTGCCTTTATGGCAACATTCGTTGCTCCATTTTCTGGCACTGGAAAATATGGTTTTACAGGAGGATGATTTTTTATGGTGAATTGATGAATGGTTGAGTTACCTCTATTTCCTGCCATGTCCTCGGCAAATACAAAGAAGCTATATTTTCCTTTCTCAAAGCTTTCATTCAAAAAATATTTCTCACCTGATTCATGCATCTCATACTCCTTTTTCTTTCCATCTGGATATGTTACATTTATTTTAACAAATCGTATATGTTCTTCCGAAACATCGCATGTTATGTTTGCCTTGCCATCATTTAGCTCAATCTTCACATTTTTTATTTGTGGAGGGCTTTTGTCCACAACTACGCTTGCATTTTTTACAGCGCTTTCTACAGGATTTGCATTTTTATCAGACAATAAAGCATTTTCAATCTTGAGTTCTGACTCGCCTTCTGCAACACTCTTAAAATGTATTATTGCGAGAGTGCCATTGCATGAGGAGTTGAATATCGAGAATGCAATAATTCCTTTTATTGTTCCATTTTTGTTGTCAACGAGAGGCAAAGTAGAATTAAAATCTCCTCCCCATAACTCAAACATGCCTCCATTCTCAATACCCTCCACCTGCAATATGCTGCTGTTAAATGAAAAATCACATTGAGCACCTTTCAGCTCAACACTTGAATTTATCTCTATAAAAACGTCGAAATCTTGCGAGGAAAAAGAAGGGGAAACGACTTTTATTTCTGTTGCCATGGCATAAGCTACAGACAGGAAAAGAAAAATTAAGAGAGCCAGGAAGAGATGCCTCCCCATCCTACCACTAAAGAACTTTTAACTCATTTATACCATGTTGCCTTTTCGCAATTTCTCTCAAAATTTTTATATTCCTACCCTCTTTACCTATAGCTTTTCCTTTATCTCTTTCATTGACAACGACGCTAACCTTATTCTTTTCCTCATCAATCACAACCCTATCCACTTTGAATGGTTTGAAAAGGTTTATCACAAACTGTTTTTTGTCTTCATCATATTCAACAAACCTTACTTCTTTCTTAAAAAACTTCTCAAGCTTTTTTATGTTGCTCGCTTCCTTTCCAACAGCCTTTCCAAGCTTTCCTTTGGCGACAATGAATGTAATGCGGTTATCACGCTCTATGCAATCTATTATGGGGGCTCTTGTAAGTCCTTCAGCTATCGCCATGTAATGCATTTCCTGCTGGCTTATCTTTATCTTCATCTTATTACATCCAGTATCTTCGATTTACCTCCATCTATTATAGCCAGAGCACTCACGCCAAATGGCTTGCCGCAGGCGGCGCCAAGCTCGATGTTGTTGCCCTTGAACACATACAATGGTTTTTCTCCCGCTGCTTTCATTATTTCTTCCTTATATGGGCAGTCTCTCGAAACTATGAAGGCTTTTGCCTCTTCCGCCATTTTTATAGCCATTTTATATCCAAATATCACCTTTCCCGTAGAAATTGCTCTTGCAAGCTCTTTCGTTATCATTCTCCCACCTTTAATTTTCTCAATTTTTTAATATCGACAGCAAGCTCAACTGAGCCTGTTCCAAGCTTGATTGGCTGTCCAACTATAACATTTTCAGCCACACCCTTAAGCTCATCCACCTCACCACGACGAGCAGCCTTAAGCAAGTGATCGATCGTGATTTCGAAGGCAGCTCTTGCAATAACGGAACTTTTCTCTCCTGTAACACCCTGTCTCCCAACAGGGCGAATTGTTCCATCGGTAGTCATTATATCGGCAACAAGCATGATGTGGCGAATATCAACATTCAAACCCTGCTCCTGCAATGTGTCGTAAGCTTCTTTTATTATTGCGTTTCTCGCCGCCTCTATTCCAAGAACATTATATATTGCGTGTATATCATTTGTTGTTGTTCTCGTTTTATCTACGCCTTCCAGCTGCAAAACTTTCTCAAAGTTACTTCCTTCCGTATAGATAACATATTCATTGTCTTCCTTCCTTATAATTGCTCTTTTTATTCCATCTATCCCCTTTATTTTTATATTCTTAACCTCATCATTGAGGCGGCGCAGCTCTCTATATTTCTTTTCGGCTGGAATGATTTCTATTGTATCTTTTCCCTCCACAATTTCAGCCTTTCCTATTTTCTTCAAAGCTTTTATTATGTCCGCCATCTCTATGTCCTTTCTTTCCATGGCTTTTTTGTTTGGGGTTATTATTATTTTCATGTTGCCAATATCGACGGCAACATCTGCAATATTTATGAGGCGTGTTATTTCGATCATATTAGCCATTTTCTTTGCAAGTTCTCGATTCATTCTGTAGCCACCTTCCAGATAGACGGTCATCATTGGTGTTGATGGATCTTTTCTGGCATCGACGATTTCTATGAGGCGGGGCAATCCCAATGTGACGTTAATTTCAGCCACACCAGCATAGTGGAAGGTTCTCATCGTCATCTGTGTGCCAGGCTCGCCTATACTTTGGGCAGCAACTATACCACATGCTTCTAGGGGCTCCATTAAATGAGCATTGTATTCTTCTATAGCCTTTTCAACTACTTTCTTTATATCCTTTATTTTCTCTTTCTTTACCACTTCAACAATTTCATCTATAACGAGAGAGGGCAAATATTCTTTCTTTTCCTGCAATATCTTTAAAATTTCTTCTTTGGTTGCATCTCCTTTCTCTTCTTTCTCCTTCTCTTTCTTTTCTTCTTTTTTACTCTCTTTGGCTTTTTTAGTCGCTTTTTTCTTTGGAACATCTCTTCCAAGCTTTTTGAAAACTTCCTTCGCTTCCTTTTCTCCTATTTTTTCTTTCAATTCCTCGAAAGGCACTTCTTTCAACTTTGATAGAGTATATTCCTTCGCAACCTTTTCTGCAATATCCTCTTTTATTCCCCTTTTTACCAATGCATCTCTCGTTACCTTGCTCATTCTTTCTTCACCTCTTTTATTATCAAATCAGCATCGATTGCTTTTCCCCTAACACTTTTCGTTGGATCTATTCCATCCTCTCCGTACATGAACTGTATTATCTCTCCAGTTGTTTGACGGACTGTTCCATCTTCTTCAAGCTTTATGTTTTCCAGCGCATTTATAAGGCGGCGCTGCATGTAGCCAGAGCGAGATGTTCTGACAGCAGTATCGACGAGGCCTTCTCTTCCTCCCATTGAATGGAAGAAGTATTCTGTCGGGCTCAAACCCTTTTTATAGCTGGAGGAAACAAATCCTTTTGCTTCGGCTCCCAAATCACCTTTTTTGAAATGCGGCAGGGTGCGACCATGATAGCCGCGATGGATACGCTCTCCTCTGACTGCCTGCTGCCCTACTGCGCCTGCCATCTGGCTAAGATTAAGCATGCTTCCTCTTGCTCCGGAACGAGCCATTATGACGGCTGAGTTATCTAAACCGAGGTGACGGCTTGCAATCTCTCCTGTCTGGTCTCTTGCTTTTCCTGTAACGCGCATTATTTCCATCTCAAGTGTCTCTTCTAAGCTACGCCCAGGAATTTGCTCAAGCTCTCCTTCTTTATATGCCCTTATCAAATCCTGTATCTTTTTCCTTGCGTTTTCAAGAACTTCTTCAATCTGCATTTGCGCCTCTTCAGGAATATCCTCATCGTCTATGCCTGTAGTAAAGCCAATTTTTGTTATAGCTGCTATTCCAAGCTTTGTAACCCTGTCTATGAACTCTCTCGCTTCCTTCATTCCCTTTTTCCTTGCAATATATTCAATAATCTTTCCTTTAAATGCCCCTATGCTCGCTTCATCAATCACTCCCTGCAAAAGCTGTCCATTTTTGATAACAACATAAGCATCTTGCTTTTTACATTCCTCCTCACTTCCAGTACACAACTTTGCCTTATATTCAAGGTTTAAATCAGGAGGCAATATCTTGCTGAATATCTCCTTACCTGTCATCTTGTCTTTAACTTCGCCTCTATAACCAGCAGCAGCCAGAATATCCATCGCATCTTCCCTGCTGAAAACTTTGTTTCCATAGGTAAGTAAGAAACAGCCTGTTATATGGTCATGAATTGCTCCAATGATTGCACCGCCAAAACGTGGGCTGAGAATATGCTCCTGCACCTTCATTAAAATTTCTGCCTCCGCCCTAGCTTCCTCGCTCTGCAAAACATGCAGGTTCATTTCATCGCCATCAAAGTCAGCATTGTATGGCGGACACACAGCCAGATTCAAACGGAATGTTTTGTATGGCAATATTTTGGCATGGTGAGCCATCATTGACATGCGATGCAGGGAAGGCTGGCGATTGAATAAAACTATGTCACCATCCTGCAGCTGTCTTTCAACAATGCTTCCTACTTCAAGGCGTTCAGCAACATTTTCAGCATTTTCAGGCGTAACCCTTATCCTCCTTCCATCTGGACGTATAACATAATTCACGCCCGGCAGATAAGCGACGCCCGGCGGCAACTTCGGCTCTGGGCCTCGCTTAACGAGTTCTTTCATTTCCTCTATATTGTATTGTGTAACCCTTATTGGAACAGTAAGCTCTCTGGCAATTTCTATTGGAACACCAACCTCATTTATACTTATATTTGGATCAGGCGAGATTACAGTTCGAGCTGAAAAATTGACACGCTTTCCAGACAAATTGCTTCTGAAACGCCCTTCCTTGCCTTTCAAGCGTTGGGCAAGTGTTTTTAAAGCGCGCCCACTCCTGTGGCGGGCTGGAGGAATGCCACTGGTCTGATTATCAAAATAAGTTGTGACATGATATTGCAATAAATCCCATAAGTCCTCGACAATAAGCTGTGGAGCACCAGCATCTCTATTTTCTTGCAAACGTTGATTTATTCTTATTATGTCTACAAGCTTATGGGTCAAATCATCCTCGCTCCTTTCTCCAGTTTCAAGAGTTATAGAAGGCCTTGTCGTAACAGGAGGAACAGGCAGCACTGTCAAAACCATCCATTCTGGACGTGCCACTTCTGGATTTATATCAAGTAAGCGTAAATCGTCTCCTAAAGCTTCGCTAACCTTTTCAAGCCATTCTCTTACTTCAGCAGGCGTTAACTTGCGACCTCCTTCCCTATATGTCGTTGGCTTGTCAAGCTCAACTGGCAGCACTTCTCTTCCACAATGCGGGCATTTCGTTACCTTGCTTGCTCTCTTTACAACTTCTTTAGCAAATGCAGCTGTATTGTTTTTCATCTTCACTACTCTTTTGTAGTCCTCTCTTAGCTTCTTTACTTCTTCGTCGGTCAGCAAAAGTTTACCACAGCCACGACATGTCGCCTTGAGTATATTGTATATTGTTTTTGCAAAACCAACATGTATAACTGGCATTGCAAGCTCAATATGCCCGAAATGACCTGGACATTCCTTTACTTTTTGCCCGCATGTTTTGCATCTTAGCCCAGGCTCTATAACTCCAAGGCGAGGATCCATCAATCCCATTTCTATTGGAAAGCCATCCTCATCGTAGGTATCTGGTGTGATAATGCGGGTTGCTGACATCTTTCTTATTGCATCTGGAGAAAGCAAGCCAAAACGAATCTTATCTATAACTTTCTTCGATTTTGTTATCATTTACACCAACCCCCTCAACACCAATTTTGGATCAATTATTAAGGATTGCAACTCTTCGAGCAATAATTTGAAGGCATAGCTCATCTCCACAGGATATATTTTGGCATCGTCACCGCACATCAAACATTTGAGGAAGCCACGCCTTGTTTTAAATGCAATGTGTCCGCAATTCTCGCAAACATATTGAATCGTTAAATCAGATTGCTCCAGCAATCTTTCTTTTATTACCATCGATGCTCCATGCCCTATGAGACAGTCACGCTCCATCTCTCCAAATCTCAAACCGCCCTCTCTTGCTCTTCCTTCTGTTGGCTGCCTTGTTAAGATTTGCATTGGCCCGCGGCTTCTTGCGTGCATTTTTCCTGCCACCATATGATGCAACTTTTGATAATATATAACTCCAATGAAAATATCAGCCTGATACATCTTTCCTGTTTCCCCATCATATAAAATTTCCTTTCCATTGTGCTTGAATCCATTTTTGACCAATGCCTCTCTCAAAGCTTTTTCTGGCTCTCCTGAAAATGGTGTTCCATCTACATGGCGAGCTTCCAGTGCTCCAACTTTGCCCCCTATCATCTCCAGAACGTGTCCAACTGTCATTCTGCTTGGAATTGCATGTGGATTTATTATCAAATCTGGAACTATTCCATCTTCTGTGAATGGCATGTCTTCTGGAGGAACAATCAAGCCCAGCACACCTTTTTGCCCATGTTTGGATGCAAATTTATCTCCTAACTCTGGTATACGTTCATCTCTCACCTTTATTTTCACCATTCTTGCTCCATTCACCGATTCTGATAGAACAACAGTATCAACAACTCCTTTCTCACCATGCCTTACTGTAATGGAGGTTTCCCTCCTTTTTTGTGGAATGAGCACATCAGTTGGCTCTTCGAGGAAACGAGGTGGTGATGTTTTTCCAATTAAAACATCCCCTCCTTTTACTTCGCATTCTGGAGATATCAGGCCATCTTCGCTTAAGTGAATGTAAGCTTCCTCACTTCTCACGCCCCTGCATTCAGGATCCGGTATCTCAAAATGGTCCTCCTGGCCGCCAGGATAACGTTGTTCTTCAGCAGAGTATGTTCTGAAGAATGTGCTCCTTGCCAAGCCACGATCTATTGAAGCCCTATTCATTATCAGGGCATCTTCCATATTATAGCCATGGAATGAAAGCACCGCCACCACAAAATTTTGGCCAGCGGGACGGCGTTCAAAATTGATGTAGCGGGCTGAATGCGTTTTTACTATAGGCACTTCAGGATAATGCAAAAGATGTCCTCTGGTATCGGGGCGGCGCCTGTAGTTGGCGGCAGCAAAGCCCAAGCTTTGCTTACCCATGCCTGCTCCCATGGTGATACGGGGCGAGGAATTGTGCTCTGCGTATGGAACGAGGCTTGCTCCTATGCCGAGGATGCATAGTGGGTCGATTTCCATATGGGTATGCTCTTTCGTTAAATCCTTCTCAGTTAAAGCAATGTACGCATTTTCCTCTTCCTCTGTATCGATATATTCAATTATTCCTTTCTCAATCAGCTCACTCCATGTGATTTCGCCCTTCTTCACTTTCTCTCTCATTTCTTTTGTATACAGAAGTTTTCCATTCTCAACAACGAAAAGAGGACGCCTAACGCGGCCAGCGTCGCAGTTTATAACGACGTCATTACTTTCTTCATAATAACAAACATTTATTTCCCTGTCTATCTTTCCCTGCCTTCTCTTCCTCCTTATTTCTTCAGCAAGCTTTTCGCCATCTGGATGGATGCCTATCAAATCACCATTAAGGTAAACTCTCGCCCCTTTCAATCCCTTTTTAACTTCTTTGAGTCCCATCTTCTTTAATTCTTTTTCAACAAGCTCTTCTGGATATCCTTCAGAAATCTCCACAGTTAAAGCAAGATTTTTCACCAAGCCGCAGTTTGGACCTTCTGGCGTTTCATTTGGGCAAAGGCGACCCCAGTGCGTGGAATGCAGGTCACGAGCTTCAAAATGAGGCTGGGATCTTGTCAGGGGTGAATTGACTCGCCTCAAATGACTTATTGTTGCCAGATTGGATGTCCTGTCCAAAAGCTGGCTCACGCCAGTTCTTCCACCGACCCAATTTCCTGTAGCCATCGCATGACTTATGCGCTGATCAAAAACTTCCTGGCGGACGAGTGGTTTTATTTTTATTTCTTCCAAACTTTTGCCTCTCGTGTAAAGCCTTTCAAGCTGGTATTTCAAATCTTTACACAATGCAACAAATGCAACCCTGAATAAATCTTCCATTAAGTCGCCAGCCAACTTAAGCCTTTTATTTGCATAATGATCCTTATCATCTTCTTCTCTATATCCGAGAGCAAGCTCCAAAACAGCCTGTCCCATTCTTGCAAGGAATATCCCTTTCCTTATCCTGTCTTTCATTTCATTTCCAAGGTGAGGAAGCAATGTTCTATCAAGCAACTCTCTCACGCGCTCCTTTCTATATTCCTTCGCCTGTCCTCCTGCTATCTTCTTTCCAATGTATTCTATTGCTTCCTCTTCATTCATAACCTTATATTCTTCCTCGCACGCTTCAATGTTGGCAAGAACAAAAACCTCTGTTTCGGGATATGAAGTCATGTTGTCGAAAATTGTTTGCGAATCCAGGCCAAGAGCTTTAAGGAGTATGACAAGCGGAATAGGACTTGCAACATTTGGAAGGCTTGTCATCAAAATTCCATCTTTTCTTTTCTCAACCGCTATCAAAGCTCTGAAGCCTTCCTTTTGTGAGAAAACTTTTGCTGTTTCTACTTCATATCCATATCGATTCGTTTTTTCTGTAAGGACACGATTTGGAGCGAGATCTTCGAGTGTTATTAAAACGCGTTCCGTTCCATTAACAATGAAATAACCACCCGGATCAAGAGGATCTTCCTGCAATTCTATCAGCTTTCTCTCATATTCTTCCTGGCTCAATTTTCTGCCAGCATCCTCTTCCAACATTTCCTTTGATATATTGCATCTCTTGGAGCGGACCATTATAGGAAGCATCCCTATTCTTGCCTCTTCAGCAGGATATTCAACACCATGAATCACTGGAATGAATTCAAGAAAGATTGGCGCCTCATAAGTTAAATCTCTCAAACGGGCTTCCATCGGCGTTATAGGATGCTCCTCTCCGTTTGCTTCCTTTGCTATTGGCCTACCAACTTTTATCCTTCCAAGTTTCACTTTATATCCTTCTATTTCAGGATGAATGTATCCTCTTTCCAAGCCTTCTCCCTCTCCGATTCTTGTCGAGTTTATTATTTCCTGCAGCCTTCTTTCCAAGAAGTCGTTATAGGATGCCAGATGATGATTCACAACACTACGCTCTCTATAAAAAGCGTCTATTACCTCTCTCATATTATCTCCTTCCTGACAACAAGCCTGTAAGCAACACTCTCGCCAGCCGTGGGGCTCCGCCTTATGATTTTGATAACATCCCCTTCCTTTGCACCAATGGCTTTTACAACGGGATCAGTCACCAAAATTTGAGGCAGGTCTTCCTTTTTAATTTTATATGTTTTGAGAAGCTTTTCAACTTCTTCCGCTGATAATATCTCATGATGCGGCACAAGAGTATGCTTTAGGATATCAATCTTCATTTTCGCCACATATATACCTTCTAATATTTTAATTTTTGGGTTTGGGTTCGGGCTCGTAGCAAAGATATATATAGCACATTTCAATATCCCCTAATGAAAAACATATCGATTGTGATTGCAGCTATTTTGATCTCTACAATGTTTACTGGATGCGTGTTTGAGATTTCTGGAACAACTTTTTCAATAAAAAACTTCCATTACTGCTCCTCAATAGATGGATGGCGAAGCTATGAAGAGCATTCAAATCAATACACGATAGGCGAGCAGGTATTCATGTATTTCGAGGTTGAAGGTTTTAAAACAAATGATGATGGAATAGCTCAAATATATCAAACATTGACTGTGATAGCCCCAAATGGCTCTTATCTTGTCTTGAGTGGAGCAAAACTGCAAGATTATCCAATGATAGATCAAGCATTTGATGCAAGTGGAAAAGACACGCTATGGTTTGACAATCATTTAACTCCAATAAACCAGACATGGGATAAGGGCAAATATAAGGTAACAATAAATGTAGAAGATAGACTGGCTGAAAAAAGTGTATCATACACAAGCGAATTTTACGTTGTCTGAGCAGGATTTTTCCATTTCAGTGTTTCTTTGCAATGGAAATGAAATAAATTATGGTAGCAAGTAAAGAAGCTATGGCCCCAGGAGAAACTTTTATATAAAAAGATGTGGCAAGTCCCATGAAGCCTGCAAGCAATGCTATTAGAGCAGCGTAAGAAAAAACTTGCATTACGCTTTTTGCCACTTCATTGGCTGCCGCTGCTGGGGCGACGAGCATTGCATATACAAGTATGGCGCCGACGCCTTTCATTATTATGACAGTTGATATTGCAATTATGGAAAGGAGAATGTAGTTGAAAAGCCTTACGTTTATCCCGCTCGCCAGCGCTCCCTCGCTATCAAAAGAAATGAAAAGGAACTCGCGATGGAAGTAGATGAAGAGCATCAAAATGAATATTGTTACAGTAGCCATGATTATGATGTCGTGATCAGTAAGGAGGAGCAAATCACCAAACAAAAGACCCCATACACGGGCAGCCTGCTCTCTTATCATTGAAATAAAAAGCACAGCCAGAGACATGGATGCAGCGAAACCTATGCCGATGGCAACATTCGTTTTTTTGGCATTGGCAGCCATGATGGCTATCAGAACAGCAAAGATGATTGCTCCAGCCATGGGATCAATGGAAACGATTGAGAACAAAGAAAGGGCTATAGCGAGGGCAGCGCCCGCCAAGGCGGCGTGGGCGGCGCCTGCTACCAGAAATGTTATGTCTTTGAATATGGTGAATGAGCCTGCTATGGATGCGTTTATAGCAAGTATAAATATTGCGATTACAGCCCTTATTATATAGACATCAACCATGTGTGTCACCTATCAAAGGATGGCAATATCCTTCTTTGCATACGACAACGGAAACCATTCCTCCATATGCTTTTTGAAGTGTTAACTCATTCAAAACCTCGTTTGGATTTCCAAATGCAATCATTTCTTTGTTGAGAAGCAAGACTTTATTCACATGATGCAAAACAGGATTTATGTTATGCAATACTGTAACAACTGCCACTCCTTTTTTCATCCGTTTTATCAAAGCTTCCATTATTTTTTCTCTGCTCGGCAAATCAACGCCATTGAATGGCTCATCCATTATTATCAAAGAGGGCTCCTTTGCTATGGCTCTTGCAAACATCACACGCTGTTGTTGTCCGCCAGATAAACTGCTGAATGGCTTGTCCCATATCTTTTCGAGACCCACTTCTTTCAAAGCTTCCTTTGCCTTTTTCAATTCCTCCTTTCTGCTGAACCTTTTATTTGATATGCCCATCAAAACAACATCTATAACTCTTATTGGAAAGTGCCTTGCGATGTTCTCTTTTTGAGGCATATATCCTATTTTTTCCCTCACCTTTTCTGGACATTCACCAAACACTTTTATTGTTCCCTCATCGGGCTTTAAAAGACCCATTATTATTTTCAGTAACGTCGTCTTTCCGGAACCATTTGGGCCCATTATAACCATGAATTCCTTGCCAATGGAAAAACTAACATTTTTTAAAGCTACATTTCCATTGTATGAAAATGAAATGTTTTTTGCCTCTATCACTCTATCTTCTCCATAAGACATATATGATACCTCCTTCAAATGCCGCAAATATAACCAATGCTATACATAAAATTATAAGCTCACCATTATATTTCTTTTCCTTCATTTCAACTGGACTTATGAATTGCATGAAATTGTAATAAAACATGCTTTCATAGCTTTCATTTCCCCCCATTGCAAATTTGACGTATATAACTCTGCTTTTTGTTTCCCTTGCAATATCTTCTGCAATCTCACCAGCTTTTGCATATTTCATGAATTTTGGGACGACGATTCCAATGTATTCCTTGCTTCTCAACGCTTTTTCTATTCTATTTCTTTCTTCAATGCTCACCGAAGCACTCCCTTCAGAAAGCAAAATTTCATCGGCATCGATTCCATAATTTGAAGCAATGTAGCAAACGCCTGGAACAGCAGCAACAACTTTCTTTCCGTATACTCCAGCTATGATGCTTTCCTTAATTGTGCAATTCCTAGCAGATTCCATTTTTTCTTTAAATTCATTGAATCTTTCCATGAAATATGCTTCATTTCCTGTCATCTCAGAAAGCTTTATTGCCATTGCTTTTGCTATTGCCATTGAATTATCATAATAAAGCCAGTAGCCATGCGGATTTTCTTTAAATCCATCAAATGATAGCAGAGTAGCTCCTTCCTTTTCATAATCTGGAAAATCGAGGTATTCTTTGCTTCCATACACCTCTTTTATTTTTTTCTCATATGAAAGGAAATTTGAATTTGCAAATATGATTAAATTCGCTTCTCTTATTTCATCCATTTTTTCTTTTGTTAATGAAAATGAATGAGGATCCATGCCGGGAGGCAAAATATAATCCACTTCAACATAATCCCCTCCTATTTCTCTCGCTATTGGAGCAAAATCTGGCATCGAGACAGCTATTTTTATTTTCGCATCTTCTCCCAGAGAAAAAAACGGAAGCATGAAAATAACTATGGCAACTATCACCTTGGTATTTCCTTTCCACATGGACATCTTTTTCTCCCTCCATATTTTCTCTCTATACTTTCCATAAAATCTTCCCCAACTATAGCATCTATCTTATTCGCTTCCATACATGCCTTTTCTGGAGACAAAGAAAGCGTGGAAACTATGAAACATTCGAGCAGGCGGTGGCGCCGCATTATTTTCCTCGCAACTTTAATACCATGCTCGTTTAACACAAATCCTTTCTTTTCTATGTATTTTCCGTACCCATTTTTTGCAAGCTCTTTCAATGCGTGGTATGCCGTTGATTTAGCCATTCCAGTATTTTTGGCAATGTCCGTTGGCCCCACAACAATCTTCCCATTTTCGTATTCCCGATAAACTTCCTTCATGACTTGAAACATGTTCTCAATCCGAACAACGTTATACACAAAAACAATATATATTTTTCGCCTTCGATTTTTCAGATAAAAAACGACGAAAAATTTAAAAACAAATCTTATTTCAAATTGGGGTTTGATAACAGAAAAATTTTAATGATAGCAGTAATTCACCCCAAACATGGAGGTAATACCATGATATTGGGAAAACATATAATAGCTGAGCTATATGGCGTGGACAAACAACTTATATCGAGAGAGGAAGTCGTAAAGGAAATAATGGATAAAGTTATAGAAGAAGCAAAAATTTCTGTTGTCGGAACACTATGGAAACAATTCAATCCGCATGGAGTGACAGGCGTTGCACTGGTATCTGAATCGCACATCTCCGTACACACATGGCCAGAATATGAGCTTGTCAATCTGGATATATTTACATGCGGCGATCCAGAACAGGCGACAAAAGCTTTCGAGTCTTTTCTGAAATATTTCAAACCAAAATCCTATCGCCATTACATACTGGACAGGGGCTAGCATGCAACGAATCCAGAATCAAATCCTCTCTCTCTTGGCTAGCGGTAGCTATTCCATATGGCATGTCATAGATTATCAAGATGCCTCCCTCCCAGAATTTTTTGAAATAATCGAG